>JALQUE010000001.1 GCA_023260815.1 Roseovarius sp. | reverse complement strand
TCAAGTTTTTGTGCCCACGGCTCAATCATGTCCCGTAAGCGCTCGTAGGCGTCCACTTCGGCTCGATCGGCCAGGTCACCGGTGAACACGAGCGCCTCGTTTGGCGCGCGCTCGGCGAGGAGTTGATTTCGCCTGTTCGCGCTGCCCAGATGCTCGGGCTCCCTTTGAGCGTTGTCGAACGTGACATCAGGGGGCCGCGTGACCAGTGACCTGTATCGTCGTCAATGATGCGTCATGTCTGATCGACTTGAAGAAAGGGGCGTTGCTGCACGTCCTGTTGAGGCTGCCCTATCGGTTCATTGTGCCTCTGCCCATCCGCGAGGAGGAACTCCTCGATTTCACGGCGCAGGAATGGCGGATGCTCGAAGATGGTGGCCTCGCCACCTATGACCTTCCAGGCGAAGAGGTTGCGCGGGTGTTCGCGCTGAAGCGGGAGCATAGCCGCCTGTCGGCCAACGACTGCTTCGCCCTCGTGACGACAACCTGCCAGGAGAACGGTATCCTCCTGACCGGCGACAACCTGCTGCGCAAGGTGGCCACCGCCCGCGCCGTGCGCGTTCATGGCGTACTCTGGATCATTGACGAACTGCACGCGGCCGGTGTCTGCGAGGTCGAGCTTCTCATCTCCGCGCTGCAGGTCTGGCGCGCGGATGATGCTGTCTTCCTGCCCGTGGCTGAGATCGACAAGCGGCTGCGCCGTTTCAGCGCATAGCTGCAGAGATTGCCGATCATCTCACCTTCTGGGCATAGGTCTATGGAGGACAGAAGTGCGTCAAGGAATTCGGAAAGCCCATCAGCAGCATTCAGTTCGCGGTGCACCACATCCGATAGCGCCCTTGTCTCGTTACCTCACGGATTAGCCCTCGCGCTTCCATCCAAGCAAGGTTGCGCTGAACGGCAGTTCGACTGGCGCCTGTAATGGCCTCGGCCATTGGCGCAGAAACGAGTGGCCATTCCGTAAGTGTGGCGAGCAGCGCCGGAGGGGTCTTACCCGAGAGCGGCGACATTTTGGTTTCTGCCCGCACAAACCAAGACTCGATGTCATCTAGGTGCCGCATCGCAGTCAGGCACGACGTCGCCATTCCCTCAAGCCAACGAGCGAGGCGCTCGACCGGGGGACCACTAACACGCAGCCCCCCTGCCCCGCCCATGGCGAGCGGTGCGAAGACGGCGCCGCTTCCGTCGCTGGCCGCGATCCTGGACGCGGTGACGGCGGCTTCCATCTGGTCGCCGTGATGTCCGAGGCCGGCCAGGCTCCAGAGATGAAAGCCCATGCAAGCACGCGTGATCGGGTGGAGATCGGCCGCGGTTGTCATTACGTCCAGCCATCCGCCCGCGCGATCTTCGAAACGCTCAGCGCTGTCTTCAATGTTCTCGGGATCGCGGCGATCCAGGAAGGCGACCAAGTCAGCCTTCGGTCCGGGACCACCTGTCAGGCGCCGAACAGCCCATCCAACTCTTGCCAGGGCATTTGGGTCATCCTGTGCACCTGACAGCCGCATCGATATCCAAAGCGCCAGACGATCAGAACTCACCCGATCCCCTGCGAACCAGCTAAGGTCCGCTGCCTCGATAAGAGCGAGGCGATGTCGCCAGCCTTCCGGGCCACGCAGAAGCCTGTCATCCAGAGCACCCAGGCGTCCAGCCACGCGTGCCAGCCGCGCAGCGTGAACGCCTTCTGCCTTTGCCCAGTCTTCGATGACAGCAGTGTCGGGCGGTTCTGCCCGTGGCCCGGGAGGCAAATCATCCGGTTCTTCTTCAAGTGGCCCAGGCAGAAACCAGAGATCCTCTTCGTGAGTGGCCTCATCCTCCTCGATGGTGATGAGGGGATCATTGAAATCATCAGTCAAAGTGGATGCTTGGGACTTCATATGTGCAAAATACTGTTCTTTTGCACATTACCCAAGTGATTTTGTGGCGGTTGCCTTCGCTCTTTATATTGATCTTTTCTGTCTTGGAGTTTTGTTTCTCCTCTAATAAACGTACTGTTAGGAATAAGTTCTTGCAGTTTTTCT
>JALQUE010000368.1 GCA_023260815.1 Roseovarius sp. | reverse complement strand
TCGAACACGAACCTCCGCGTTCAGCTGATCGACGACGTGAACGGCGTGACGCTCGCCGCGGCGTCGACGCTGGAAAAGGACCTCGGTTTCCTGGGCAAGAACACCCTTGAGGCGGCCGCCAAGATTGGCGCCACCATCGCCGAGCGTGCCAAGAAGGCCGGGATCAGCGAAGCCCAATTCGATCGTGGCGGGTTTCTGTATCATGGCCGGGTCAAAGCCGTGGCGGATGCCGCGCGTGAAGCCGGGTTGAAAATCTAAGGCGCAGAGGGCCGGTTCGCCGGCCCTCTCGATGATCCGGGTGTCAGCCAACGTGCCGGCACACCAGAGATCGGAACAGACTGAAGGTGCCGCAGGGTGCCGCATGGAAAGGATGCCACATGGCAAGAGATGACAATCGCCGTGACCGTCGCGACCGCGACGAAACTCCGGAATTCGCTGATCGTCTCGTCGCGATCAACCGAGTGTCGAAAACCGTCAAGGGCGGCAAGCGCTTCGGTTTCGCGGCGCTGGTGGTCGTGGGCGATCAAAAGGGCCGTGTTGGCTTCGGCAAGGGCAAGGCCAAAGAGGTGCCCGAGGCGATCCGCAAGGCAACCGAGCAGGCCAAGCGCCAGATGATCCGTGTGCCTCTGCGCGAAGGCCGCACCCTGCATCATGACGGCCATGGTCGCCATGGCGCCGGTAAGGTCGTGATGCGTACTGCGCCTCAGGGTACCGGGATCATCGCCGGTGGCCCGATGCGCGCCGTATTCGAGATGCTGGGTGTTCAGGACGTGGTGGCCAAGTCCATCGGGTCGCAGAACCCCTACAACATGATCCGCGCCACGCTGAACGCGCTTCAGTTCCAGGCGAGCCCCCGCATGGTGGCACAGCGCCGTGGCAAGAAGGTCGTCGATATCCTCAAGAAGGACGAGGCGCCCGTCAAGGAAGCCGCGGAAGCGTAAGGAGACAAACACATGGCAAAGACCATCGTCGTGAAACAGATCGGGTCGCCGATCCGTCGCCCGGAAAAGCAGCGCCAGACGCTGATCGGCCTGGGCCTCAACAAGATGCACAGAACCCGCGAGCTTGAAGACACCCCCGCCGTGCGCGGCATGGTCAACAAGATCCCGCACCTTGTGAAGATCATCGAAGAAAAAGGCTGAAGCATCGCGGCTTTACGCCTCGGCTTCGACAGTATCGCGAGCGCCCCGGTTCCTTTTGCCGGGGCGTTTCGCGTTTGTGCTGGAAAGGCTCTTTCAAGAGCCTTGAGCAAGCGGTTTCAAAACCGCTTGCGCGCTCAACATCAGCCCGCGCTCTTTCGACGGTCCGGCTGTCGTCCTATAACGGCGCATCCCAACACCGCCTCCAGCGCCTCGGTCAGCTCGTCAACCGTGTGTGTGTCGACATAAAGGCCACCCGTTCGGTCTGACAGGCATTTGGCCACGACCGCGCCCCCGTCATAGGTTTGGGCCTCGGCGTTGTCCCAGGCGAAGGGGTCGTATTGGACGCGAAAGCCGATCACGTGAACCGTCAGGTCAACGCCTTGTGCGGCAAGTGCGCTGCCAAGCGCGCAGGGCCGTCCTCCGCAGGTTTCGTTGCCGTCGGTGACCAGCACCACGATACCGGGCGTGGTCCGGTAATTCAGCGCCTCTGCCGCCGTCTGAACCGATGCGGCCAACGGTGTCAGCCCCCCAGGGCGCAGCGCGTCTGCGGCGTCGATGATCGGGCCACCTGCGTCGGCGATGGGTCCAAAGTGCAGATCGATGCCCGAACATCCATCTGCCCCGCCCGGTCCATAGATCAGAAGGCCCACCCGCCGGACCTCTGCTATCCTTGGCATCGCCCGAGCCAGTGCGTCGCGGGCTTCGTCGATCCGTGTGGGGGCTGTCGCGTCGAAACCGATCTCGGACATTGACGCCGATCCGTCCAGAACCAGCATCGCATCGCGGGCGCATCCTGTCATCGCGCCCACGGGCTGCGCGAGACCAAGTGTCAGCGCCAGGGCGCCTGTGACGCGGGCCAACATTCGGGGCGGGGGGCGAAACAGGTGTGTCATAACGTCCAGAAGACCCCGTGCCGCCAGCGAAATCAATGTCGATATCCGTCGGGTCAGGCGGGGTGGGCCTTGCAAGCATGGCGCAACCCGTCTATACGCCCGCCGGTGGCCCGTCATCGGGACACGACTCACACGATCAAGATATGCCGTGGTTGGCCCCATCACGCTTCGGGGGTCACATCCGGCTTCAGGAGAAGCGACATGAAACTTCACGAACTTCGCGACAATCCGGGCGCGACGAAAACCAAAAAACGCGTTGGCCGCGGCCCAGGCTCGGGCAAGGGTAAAACCGCTGGCCGCGGTATCAAGGGTCAGAAATCCCGTTCGGGTGTGGCCATCAAGGGGTTTGAAGGCGGGCAGATGCCCATCTATCAGCGCCTTCCCAAGCGCGGCTTTACCAAGCCGAACCGCAAGAAATTTGCCGTCGTCAACCTTGGCCTGATCCAGAAATTCATCGACGCCAAGAAAATTGATGCCAAGAACCCGATCACCGAGGACGTGTTGATCGAGTCGGGCCTCGTGCGCCGCAAACTCGACGGTGTGCGCATTCTGGCCAAGGGCGATCTGAGCACGAAACTCACGCTCGAAGTCACCGGCGCCTCCAAGTCGGCGATCGAAGCCGTGGAAAAAGCGGGCGGCTCTCTGACGGTCACAACCGCGCAGGCGGCAGAATAAGAGGTTGTGAGCGGTGAACTCGCCGCTTACATACCCTTAAGTTTTTCCGAAAACGCCGCCTGGGCCGGAAAACGGCTTTGGGCGGCGTTGTCACTTGAAAGAGACCGCGCATGGTATCTGCAGCAGAACAAATGGCCGCCAACACCAGTTGGTCCGCTTTCGGCAAGGCCACCGACCTCCGCAAACGGATCGTCTTTACGCTCGGGCTTCTGATTGTCTATCGCCTCGGAACGTATATCCCCGTTCCCGGCATTGACGGCGCCGAGTTGCGGAACTTCATGGAAGGTGCTGCCGCCAGCATCGGCGGCATGCTGTCGATGTTCACCGGCGGTGCGCTAGGCCGCATGGGTATCTTCGCCCTTGGCATCATGCCCTATATCTCCGCCTCGATCATCGTGCAGCTTTTGGCGGCCATGGTGCCGGCCCTCGAGCAGTTGAAGAAAGAGGGCGAACAGGGCCGCAAGAAAATCAACCAGTACACGCGCTACGGCACGGTGTTCCTGGCAACGCTGCAATCCTATGGGCTTGCCGTCAGTCTTCAATCGGGCGGTCTGGTGACCGATCCGGGCCTGTTCTTCATTGCAAGCTGCATGATCACGCTGGTGGGCGGGACGATGTTCCTCATGTGGCTGGGCGAGCAGATCACCGCGCGCGGTGTGGGCAACGGGATCTCGCTGATCATTTTCGTGGGCATCATCGCCGAAGTGCCGGCAGCATTGGCGCAGTTCCTCAGCCAGGGCCGGTCGGGCGCCATCAGTCCGGCGGTGATCATCGGTGTGATCGTCATGGTTATCGGCGTCATCGCCTTCGTGGTGTTCATGGAGCGCAGCCTGCGCAAGATCCACATCCAGTATCCGCGCCGACAGGTCGGCATGAAGGTCTATGACGGCGGCTCCAGCCATCTGCCTGTCAAGGTGAACCCTGCCGGTGTGATCCCCGCGATCTTCGCTTCGTCGCTGCTGCTTTTGCCGACGACGATCAGCACGTTCTCGGGCAATCAGACCAGCCCGATCATGTCGACCATCATGGCCTATTTCGGCCCCGGTCAGCCGGCCTACCTGCTGTTCTTCACGATCATGATCGTGTTCTTCACCTATTTCTACACATACAACGTGTCGTTCAAACCCGATGATGTCGCCGACAACCTGAAGAATCAGAACGGGTTCGTTCCCGGTGTGCGTCCCGGCAAGAAGACTGCCGAGTATCTGGAATATGTGGTTTCGCGCATTCTGGTGCTTGGCTCGGCCTATCTTGCTGCGGTTTGTCTTCTTCCCGAAATTCTGCGCGGGCAGTTTGCCATTCCCTTCTACTTTGGCGGCACATCGGTTCTCATTGTGGTGTCCGTCACCATGGATACGATCCAGCAGGTGCAAAGCCATCTGCTTGCGCATCAGTATGAGGGCCTGATCGAAAAATCTCAGCTGGGTGGCAAGGGCAAAGGCAAAAAGCGCGCCCGCAGGAAAGGGACGACACGTAAATGAACATCATTCTTCTGGGACCGCCGGGTGCCGGCAAAGGCACGCAGGCGCACAACCTTGTTGATGCACGCGACATGATCCAGCTCTCCACCGGCGACATGCTGCGCGAGGCCAAGGACAGTGGCACCGAGATGGGCAAGAAAGTGGCTGATGTCATGGCCCGCGGTGATCTTGTGACCGATGAGATCGTGATCGGTCTGATCCGCGAGAAACTGCAGGGCGACAAAAAGGGGGGCTTCATCTTCGACGGCTTCCCGCGCACTCTTGCACAGGCTGACGCCTTGGCCGAATTGCTCCACGAGCAGGGTGAGACCCTGGACGCCGTGATCGAAATGCAGGTGGATGATACGGCACTGGTTCAGCGCATTACCGCGCGCTCGACCTGTGCGGGGTGTGGAGAGGTCTATAACGACATCACCAAACCGATTCCCGCAGATGGCAAATGCACCAAATGCGGAGGCACCGAATTCAAGCGTCGGGCCGATGACAACGAGGAAAGCCTCAAGCAGCGTCTGATGGAGTATTACAAAAAGACCTCGCCGCTGATCGGGTATTATTATGCCAAGGGTCAACTCGAATCCGTCAACGGATTGGGCGAGATCGACGATGTGAAGGCCGCGATCGCCGCTGTGCTCGACAAATGAAGGACAGGGGGTTGACGCCCCCTGCTTTTGCTCCTAACCAACACCATCCCGCGCGGACTTGATTCTGGCGCGGGCCTGATCCGTAAAGGATCGATCACCTGAAATCAGCTGCGGCCCGGCTGGCGACATGCCCGGGCTGACGTTGTGAAAAAAGGTTCTGGAGCTACGGAACCGCAACGAAAGGACATGACACGTGGCACGTATCGCCGGCGTAAACATCCCGACCAATAAACGGGTCCCGATCGCCCTTACCTACATCACCGGAATTGGCCATGCATCGGCCAAGGCCATCTGCGAAGCCGTTGGCATCGACCAGTCGCGCCGCGTCAACGAACTGTCCGACGCCGAGCTTCTGGCCGTGCGTGAGCAGATCGACGGAAATTTCACCGTTGAAGGCGATCTGCGTCGTGAAGTTCAGATGAACATCAAGCGTCTGATGGATCTCGGCTGCTATCGCGGTCTGCGTCACCGCCGCAACCTGCCGGTTCGCGGTC
>JALQUE010000150.1 GCA_023260815.1 Roseovarius sp. | reverse complement strand
GGTAGAGGCGCTGCGCTATGAGTGACGCGATGCTGCGCCTGTCGGGCGTGTCCAAGACCTACAATGCGGGCCGCGAAAACGAGGTGCAGGTGCTGGCGGACGCCGATCTTGTGCTGGCCCCCGGCGAGATGGTGGCCCTTGTGGCGCCCTCGGGGGCGGGCAAATCGACGCTCCTGCATATCGCGGGGCTGCTCGATACATCCGATACCGGACGAGTCGAAATCGGCGGCATCGATTACACCGGCCTCAGCGATCGTCGCCGCACCGTCGCCCGCCGTCAGGAGGTGGGGTTCGTCTACCAGTTCCACCACCTGCTGCCGGAATTCACCGCATTGGAAAATATCGTGCTGCCGCAGCTGGCCAATGGCGTGTCGCGCGCCGAGGCCGAGGCCCGTGCCGCCGATCTGCTGACGCGGGTCGGCGTGGGGCCGCGCTCGGGGCACAGGCCCTCGGCGATGTCGGGCGGCGAACAGCAGCGTGTCGCCTTTTGCCGCGCGCTGGCCAACGCGCCGCGCCTGCTCTTGGCCGATGAGCCGACCGGCAATCTCGATCCCGCCACGTCGGATCAGGTGTTCGGCGCTCTGGTGCAGCTTGTCCGCGACACGGGCCTGTCGGCGCTGATCGCCACGCATAACCTCGAGCTGGCGGCGCGGATGGACCGGGTGGTCAAGCTGGATCAGGGACAGGTCGTGCCGGGATAAGGGCGCACCGGGGGGCGGCTGACGATTTAGTCCGTTAATGTTCGGCGTTCTTTTGATTGACGACGATAACTTCTCGGCGACCTCCGAGAACCAAAATCAGGCCCAGGATCAGAAAAACGCCACCCAAGATAAAGCCCAAAAATGCTGATGCTCCTACCATCAAACCACCGCCAAGTGTTGCACCAATCGCAGTTGTAGTTTCATCGCCCACTTGTGCGGATTCAAGCATCTCGGAACCAACTTTTGCGCTTAGTCCTGTGACGAACAAAGGAAGCGAAACTAGTAGCGCGCCTGTAATTAGGCTGCCTCTACCCCATGCACGACGTCCTGTCGGAGCCAACAAGACGGCGAGCAGGGTAAACCCAAAAATAGCCAGAAAAACGTAGTTGCTTCTACCGCCATCAATGAATGTTGCTGCCAGCGGAGAGGCTACAATAGAGGCCAAGGCGCCAAAAAGGATTGCTGCAATTACTTTTGAAAAAATTCTCATAATGATACCCACCCTAATTAAACCCAAAGCTGTAGGCTTTATAATCGACACCTATTGGTTGTTCAAGATAGGTGTGGTTGGCGTTTTTATCGGGTTTTGAAAAACGCGCGCTCCGGGATTTTCAAAAAATCCCGGACCAAGGTCTTTTCAAGACCTTGGCCGCACTTGTCCAAGGCTGAAGCGCATTTCAGAAGGTTTGAATTGACCTCTGCCGCCCCGCCCAGCATGGTGCCGCGACCCCCAAACACCGTGACCCACCCGGAGACGCCCATGCCCGCCGTAAGCCTTGACGAGATCGAACAGACCACCAAGGCCGCGCTGATGCGTCATGGCGCGCAGGACTGGATCGCCGCCGAAGTGGCCCGTGCGGTGCGTGTCGCCGAAAGTGTCGGGAACCGGATTTGCGGGCTCTACTACCTCGAAAGCTATTGCAAACAGCTGGAAACCGGTCGCGTCAAGGGCGACGCCGCGCCTGTCGTGACGCAGCCCCGCCCCGGCGTGGTCGCGGTCGATGCCGGCTTCGGCTTTGCCCAGCCCGCCTTTGCCCGCGCGCTTCCGCAGGCGGTCGAGGCCGCGCGCGCCTGCGGCGTGGCCAGCCTTGCGGTGGGCCATGCCCATACCTGCACCTCGCTGGGGTTTTTCACCGAACAGATCGCGCGTGCCGGGTTGATCGGGCTTGGTCTGACCAATGCCTCGCCCATCGTGGCGCCCCCCGGCGGCAAGACGCGGGTGATCGGCACCAACCCGATCGCCTTTTCTGTGCCCGACGGGCAGGGCGGCATCGCCATGCAGTTCGACCAGTCCACCACGACCGTGGCTCTTGGAAAGATCACCATGGCCAAAGCCGCGGGCGAGGCGATCCCCGAAGGCTGGGCCGTCGATGCCCAAGGCCAGCCCACCACCGATCCCGAGGCCGCGCTGGCCGGATCTCTGGTCAGCATGGGGGGCTACAAGGGCTGGGGCTTTGGCCTGATGGCCGAAGTGCTGGCCGCGGGCATGACCGGCGGCGTGGTCAGCCGCGATGTGATGCCCCTCAAGGCGCCCGATGGCCCGCCGCATGATCTGGGACAGTATTACCTGCTGATGGATCCCGATCTGTCGGGGGCCTTTTTCGACCGTCTGGCGCAGGTCGAGGCCGGTGTCGCGCTGGACGCGGGCGCGCGGATGCCGGGGCAGGGCAAGACGCCCGCCGATCCGGTGACGCTGGACCCGGCCATCTGGGCGCAGACCCGCGCACTGGCTGGGCTGGACTAGGCCGCCCGCACGCCAGAACACGGGCCAGAACACAGGCCAGATCATGGCCCAGAACACAGGCCAGAACACGGGCCAGAACACGGGCCAGATCGCCCGCCAGATCACGGGCACGCTCACAGGACAGTGAATTGCCCGCGCCCATGGGTCTGCTATGCCTTCCCGCGACGCAGCACAGGAGGCGCCCTCATGCGACTGGCCCTATTGGCAGGACTGACGGCCCTGGCCGCAACCGCGGCCACGGCATCGCCGATTGCCTTCGATGGACGTTGGAAACACCAGAAGTTTTCCCTGTTCTCCGGCAATGACTACACCCCGCGCGGCACCGCTCTCGACGTGGTGTCGGATGCCAGCGTCTCGCTGCTCTACCGTGCCGTGCCCGAAACCGCCTGGCAGGCAGGGACCGCGTCCTGGCTCTGGCAGGTCAGCCAGAGCGTGCCGCCCACCGATCTTGCCCTCAAGGGCGGGGATGACCGCAATCTGGCGATGTATTTCGTATTTCTGCCGCAGGCCGAGGCCGAACGCGCCCGCGGCGCCCGCGTGACCCGGCTTTTGTCGCATCAGGATGTGCGGGTGCTGGTCTATGTCTGGGGCGGCGGTCACGCGCCCGGCGCGTTTCTCGATAGCCCCTATCTGGGTCCGCGCGGCAAGACCGTGGTCCTGCGGCCCGCTGGCACTGGCGAGGCGCGCGAGCGCGTCGATCTGGCCGCCGATTTCAGCCGTGCTTTCGGGGGGCAACGCACGGCGCTGGTGGGGCTGGCCGTCTCGGGCGATAGCGACGACACCGACACCCGCATCACCGGGCGCATTTCCGGCCTGACCCTGCAATAGATGCGCGCGCCCGGCGGTCGGGTGTGATCCATGTCAATGCGCGCGCCGCCGGCCTGCGGTCTGGTCGGGGGACTGATCCTGACAGGACATCTGCCATGCGTGCGGCCTTTGCGGTTTCCCTTTTCGGCCTTTTCGGCCTCGCCGCCTGTGCGGCGCAGGCGCCCTTGCCATCGGGCGTGGCTGCGGGGGCGCAGACCTACCGCGCGCTTTGCGCCGTGTGTCACGGGCCGCAAGGGCAGGGTGATGGGCCGCTGGCGGCGCAGCTTGACACGTCGCCTTCCGATCTGACACGCATCGCCGCGCGCAATGGCGGGGTCTTTCCCCATGCGCAGGTAATCGCGCGTATCCACGGCTATCCCGGCCAGTTCCACGAGATGCCCGACTATGGCCCGCTGTTCGCCGGTCCCACGATCGGCTGGCGTGACCCGCAAACCGGCGCCGTGTTCGAAACGCCCAGCGCCCTGGTTGACCTCGCCGATTATCTGGCCACCATCCAGAAAGCCTGACCCATCACCGACCGAAGGAGGACACACATGTATACCCCCACCATCCTGACCGCCGCTCTGGCCCTTGTGGCCGTCGCTGCCACCGCCACCGCTCCCGCCCCTGCCACCGCCGAAGGCAATGCCCGCAATGGCGAGGCGATCTACGAGCGGTATTGCGCCGCCTGCCACGGCGCGGATGCCACCGGCGACGGGCCGATGCGGGCGGTCCTGACAGTCCAGCCCACCGATCTGACCGCGCTCAGCGCGGGCAATGCCGGGGTGTTTCCCATGGGCCGGGTGGTCAAACGCATCGACGGGCGCGATCCGCTGGTGGCGCATGGCAGTCCGATGCCGATCTATGGCGACTTTTTCGAGGGGCAGGATGCGGCGTTGAAGACCGAAAGTGGTCAGCCGATCATCACCTCGACCCCGGTGACCGACCTGATCGCCTATCTCGAAGGGCTGCAAATCCGCTGACGCGCGATTTGAAACGCGGCACCTGCGGGCTAGCTTTTGAGGACGAAAGGAAGGTGCCCCATGATCCGTCTCCTGCTTGTCCTTGCGCTGTCTGCGTGCCTGTCCTTGCCCGCGCGCGCGGATGATCAGGCCATTCGCGGCGTGATCTCGGCGCAGATCGACGCGTTCCTCGCCGAGGATGTCGATACCGCCTTCACCTTTGCCAGCCCCACGATCAAACAGATTTTCGGCAGCCCCGAACGGTTCGGACAGATGGTCCGGCAGGGCTATCCGATGGTCTGGCGACCCGATAGCGTCAAGTTCCTGTCGATCGAGGATCGGGGCGGGCGGTTGGTCCAGTCCGTGATGATCCGCGACGGGTCCGGTGCGCTGCACATTCTGGAATACGAGATGATCTCAGGCGAAGATGGCTGGAAAATCGACGGTGTGCGCCTGCTCAAACCCTCTGACGGGACCGCCTGAACCATCCGGCGCGTCGGCTCAGTCCGGTCTGGCCAGACCGCGTACTGATGCCCCCCAGAACCGCGCCAGCATCAGGATCGCGGCGCAGGCCAGCCCCACCGCCAGCCCCAGCCAGATGCCCGCGCCCCCCAGACCAAGCGTGAAGCCCATCACATAGCTCGCCGGCACTCCGATCAGCCAATAGCTGACCGTCGCCATCACCATCGGCACCCGCGTGTCCTGCACCCCGCGCAGCA
The DNA here is from genome assembly GCA_023260815.1 of Roseovarius sp. Classification (GTDB taxonomy): domain Bacteria; phylum Pseudomonadota; class Alphaproteobacteria; order Rhodobacterales; family Rhodobacteraceae; genus Roseovarius. Next base: position 3,284 of record JALQUE010000150.1, on the reverse strand, counting down.
GCCCAAGCGCCATGACCTGCCCCGCATCCACCAGCTGAAACAGCGCCGCCGCCGCCAGCAGGCCCACGCCGATGCTGATGACGGTGGCGCGGTTCGGCTCGTCCGGGCTCATGAACAGGCCCATCATCCATTCCGGCAGCGCCAGGAACAGGACCATCGTCGCCGCCGCCACCAGCCCCGACATCACCAGAACCACCGCCGCCCCATCGCGCAGCCCTACCGCATCGGCCCGGCCATGCGCCTGTCCCGCGCGGACGGTGGCCACGTTCGACAGCCCCAGATGCACCATGAACACGACCGAGGTGACCTGAAGCGCGATCCCGTGGGCCGCCAGCGGCAGCGCCCCCAGCCAGCCCATCATGATCGACGAGGCGGCAAACAATCCGACCTCGGCCAGATTGGTGATCCCGATTGGCCAGCCCAGCCGGAACACCTGCGCCAGCGCCTCAGGGTCGGGCCGCCATATCCTCTGGAACAGCGCGTGATCGGGCTGTGCCCGTGCGGCGTAGAACACCATCGCCACCAGCGAGGCGATATTCACCATCAACGAGGCGATGGCCGCGCCGCGCACGCCCAGTTCGGGAAACCCCCAATTGCCGAAAATCAGCGCGTAGTTGATCACCACGTTCAAGCCCACCGCCGCCAGCGTGATCCACAGCACGATCTGCGTGCGCTCGAGCGCGGCAAGATAGGATTTCAGCACCATCACCAGCAGCGCGGGCAAAATGCCCCATCCCATGATCGACAGGTATTGCCCCGCCAGAACAGCGATATCTGGATCCTGCCCAAGCGCCTCGAAGATCGGCTGCGCCAGCAGCATCAACGGCAGCGTCGCGATCCCGAACAGGATCGACGCCCAAGCCCCCATCCGGGTGACGCGCCTGATCTGCGTCTCGTTGCCCGCGGCCCTCGCCGAGGCGACCATCGGCATCACCGCCCAGGCAAAGCCCGATCCCATGATGAACAGCACGAAGAACAGCGTGCCCCCCAGCACCTCGGCGGCCAGCGCCTCGACGGAATACCAGCCCAGCATCAGCGCATCGGTCAGCGTGATGGCGAACTGCGCCACATGGCTGCCGATCAGCGGCAGACCCAGCCCAAGAATGGCGCTGGCGTGCTGGCGATATGTCACAGGTCTCGTCATGATCCGGCCATAGGTCGGGGCAGGGCGGCGTGCAAGCGATGCCTGCCGCTTCAGAGCGCGCCATGCAAAAGGTGTAGCGCGACCGCCGCGATCAGCCCGCCGATCGCCGCCTCCAGCAACGGCAGCGCCCGCGGCACCGCACCGTCACCTGCGGTCAGCCGCCCCAGAAGGCCCGCGCGCATCGTGACGGCGGCAATCGCCACGGTGACGGTGACACTGGCCGTGCCAAGCCCCATGACGAACGCGCCGATGATGCCCGCCATGTCGATGCCCATCCGCCATGTCAGGATCAGCAGAAACAGCGCGCCCGTGCAGGGCCGGATCGCCACCGCCGCGATCAGCGCCAGCGCCTCTCTCGGGGTGTGGACCTGGGCCGCCTCCACCGCCGTGGGACCGTGGCGATGTCCGCAGGTGCCGCAGGCGCCGTCGGTGCCGCCTGTGCCGCCGGTATGCGCGTGGGCCTCGGACCGTCCGCGCATCGCCCGGAACCGGCGCAGGCCGCGCCAGATCAGCCAGAGGCCGACCGCCGCGATCGCGCCGTAGCTCACCGGCGCCATGATCCGGTCGGCCAGCCCCACCATCGCCTCGCGCGTCAGATCCAGCGCCAGCACCCCGGCATAGACCAGCACCACCGCGGTTGCCGCCTGGGCAAGGCTCCCCGCCAGCGCCAGCCCCGACAGCCGCAGCACCGGCACCCCGGTGCCAAGGCCATAGCCGCCGATCAGCAGCTTGCCATGCCCCGGCCCCGCCGCGTGCAGAAACCCATAGGCGAAACACAGCCCCCAAAGCCCCGTCAAGGCGCCGGGTTCCCCGGCCCGCAAGGCCCGCAGGTAGCCCGCCATCGCGCCTTGCACCTCGCGCTGGCCCTCGGCGGCCCATCGCGCCACCTCCTGCGCGCCGCCCAGGCCCCAAAGCCAGACCGCCAGCGCCAGCAGGGCCAGCGACGTGCTCAGGACGAGGGCGCGCATGTGATCTCCAGCGTGTCGGCGTAATGGATGCCGACCTCGACCTCCTCGAACAACGTCTCGTTGGATGTGCCGCCAAGGCTTGCGACAAGGGCGTCCGCCGCCTGTGTATCGGCCGGCTCGATCCGGGCGCGGCAGCCATCCGGAAGCCCGCCCGTGGCCGCCAGGCTCAGCGCGGCGTAATAGGACGGATCATAGGGCCGCACCACCAGACCCGCCGGATCGACCGGATCGAAGCGCCGCACATGGCGGGTGACGATCCGCGCCCCCTCCATCCCCGCCTGCAGCGGCTCTGGCTGGCTCAGCGTGATCTTGCGCCCGCCGTCATACAGGAACATCGCGCCCTCGAACCCCTCGGGCCAATCGCTCAGATCGAACCCCAGCAGCGCGGCCCGTTCATCGTCAGTCAGGATCGTGTCGCCATCAGGGTCCAGCCCGCGATCCTCCAGCACCAGCAGCGAGAAGAAATCGTCATAGGCCCATGTCACCTCGACCCCGGTCAGACGGCCCTCGGCATCGGGCAGGAACCGCAGCGTGACATCGACAAAGACATGCGGATGCGCCCATGCGGCAGGGGCGCAGATCGTCGTCAGCAAAAGGGCAACGGCACGTAACATGCACCAAGTCTTAGGCGCTCGTCCGGCGCACGGCAAGCGGTGTGGCGCGGCTTGGGCGCAGGCTTGCCGACCCGCTCAGCGCGGTTTGCGCGTGTCGGGATGCAGCGACTTGCCCAGGATGTGATCGCTGCCATGCAGCACATGCTGCGCCGTCGAGACCAGCAGCGGATCGGGCCGGCCCACCACCTTCAGATCCTTGCCGGGATAGTCGATCGTGCTCAGGAAATGCCGCATGCAGGCCAGCCGTGCGCGCTTCTTGTCGTTGGATTTCACCACCGTCCAGGGCGCATCGGCGGTATCGGTGTAGAAAAACATCGCTTCCTTGGCTTCGGTGTAATCGTCCCATTTGCCAAGGCTCTGCTTGTCGATCGGGCTCAGCTTCCATTGCTTGAGTGGGTCCGTAGCCCGCGCCTCGAACCGGTGCCTCTGCTCCTCGCGCGTGACCGAGAACCAGTATTTGTAAAGCCGGATGCCCGAGCGTGTGAGCATGCGTTCAAGATCGGGGGTCTGGCGCATGAATTCGAGATATTCGCTGGGTTCGCAGAAGCCCATCACCCG
>JALQUE010000316.1 GCA_023260815.1 Roseovarius sp. | reverse complement strand
GGTCCAACCGGCAAAGCTTTGCACACATTCTTTACGCCACTTGTCTCTGGCGCAGGTGGCCTACCTACTAAAGGATAGGAAATGAATGACGGACCCGCGACAGTGCCCTGCCAAATGACCAGCTTCGCACCCTACCAGGACGCCCCTTTCGCGGGCCGCCGCGCCATGTCCAAGCCAATCCCGACCCCGAAGGCCCCGGCATGACGGCCACGGCCCTTTGGTGCATCGCGCCCCGGCAGGTCGATCTGCGACCGGCACGATTGGGCGAAGGCGTCGGCGTCGAAACGCTGTTCACCGCGATCAGCCGCGGCACCGAGCGGCTGGTCTTCGAAGGCCGCGTGCCGACAAGCGAGGTCCAGACCATGCGCGCCCCCGCACAGGAAGGCGCGTTCCCCTTTCCCGTCAAATACGGCTATTGCGCCGTTGGCCGCGTGTCCGACGGCGATCTGCGCGGCAAAACCGTCTTTGCCCTGCATCCCCACCAGACCCGGTTTCGCATGACCGCAGCGATGCTGACACCCCTCCCCGAGGGCCTGCCCCCCGACCGCGCCGTGCTGGGCGCCAATATGGAAACCGCGCTGAATATCCTGTGGGACAGCGGTGCCGCGGCAGGCGACCGGATCGCCGTGATCGGCGCGGGCGTTGTCGGCGCGCTGACGGGCTATCTGGCCTCCCGCCTGCCCGGCGCCGAGGTTACCTTGATCGACACAGCCCCGTCGCGCGCAGCCCTCGCCGATGCGCTTGGGTGCGCCTTCGCTGCACCCGACATGGCCCCTGACGGCTGTGATGTGGTCATCCACGCCACCGCCACTGCCGCAGGACTGGCCACCGCGATCGACTGCGCCGGCCCCGATGCCACCATCGTCGAGGCCAGCTGGCATGGCCAAGGCACCACGCCGGTCCCGCTTGGCGGCGCTTTCCACAGCCGCCGCCTGCGCCTTGTCAGCAGCCAGGTGGGCCACCTGCCCCCGGCCCGCACCCCGCGCTGGACCCATGCGCGCCGCATCGCCAAGGCGCTCGAGCTGCTGCGCGATCCCACCCTTGACGCGCTCATCACGGGCGAGACCGCCTTCGCGGATCTGCCCGCGCATTACGCACAGATCCTCGCCGATCCCGACACGCTCTGTCACCGCATCCGCTACACCCCCACCTAAGGAGAGCCCATGTTCGCCGTTGAAGTCCGTGACCACATCATGATCGCCCATTCCCTGCCCTCGCCGGTCTTCGGCCCGGCCCAAGGGATGCATGGGGCGACCTTCACTGTCGATGCCGCCTTCTATACCGCCGATATCGACGCGCATGGGCTGGTCGTGGATATTGGCCTCGCGACCGAGGCGCTGACCGAAACGCTGGCACCCCTGCGCTACAAGAACCTCGACGAAATCCCTGAATTCGAGGGAAAATTCACCACAACCGAATTCCTGTGCAAACATATCTTCGACCACATGGCCGAGGCGGTCCGCGACGGGCGGCTCAACGATGACGGGCGCGTGCGCAAGCTGCGCATCCAGCTGCACGAAAGCCATGTCGCCCGCGCCTGGTTTGAGGGTGACATCTGACATGGCCTTCACCGCCGACTGGCTGGCCCTGCGCGAACCCGCCGATCATGCCGCGCGGGACGGCGCCTTGTTGCGGCGTGCCGCACAGGCCACCGGGCCCGCGCCGGTCATTCTGGATCTCGGCTGCGGGACCGGCTCCACGGTGCGCGCAATGGCGCCGCATCTGCCGGCAGGCACGCGCTGGCGGCTGGTCGACAATGATCCGGCCTTGCTGGCGCTGGCCGCCAAATCGGCCGGCCCCGAGGCGCAAACCTTGTGCCTCGATCTGGCCGATCCCGACGCGCTGCCGCTGGAGGGCGTGACGCTCGTGACCGCCTCGGCGCTGCTCGATCTGATGCCGCGCGCCTGGGTTGCCGCGCTGGCCCGGCGACTGACCATGCCGTTCTATGCCGCCCTGTCCTATGATGGTCAGATGGCATGGGACCCCGCCGATCCAAGGGATGCCCCCGTCACCCAAGCCTTCAACAGGCACCAGTTGGGCGACAAGGGGATCGGGCCGGCCCTTGGCCCCGACGCCGTCGCCGCAAGCGTCGCGATCTTCCAGGATGAAGGCTTCGATGTCGCGCAGGCCGACAGCCCTTGGCAGCTTGGCCCCGACACCGCCGCCCTTCACGCCACCCTGATCGACGGCATCGCCGCCGCGGCCGATGAAACCGGCCTGCCCGAAGCGCAGGGCTGGGGCCGACTGCGCCGCGATCACGCCGCCCGGTCCACCTGCACCATCGGGCACGGCGACATTCTCGCCCTGCCCCGCATATCCTCGACGGAGACCATCCATGCAGCCGATTGATGTCAATGCCCATGTCTGGGACCGGCTTTTGGCCGTGCGTCAGGGTCTGTCCTGCACCTGTTGCGGCCGTTGGAGCCACGACGAAACCGCCGCCCTTGCGCTGTATGGTCCTCTGGCGCGGCGCGATCTGGGACCGATCACCGTGGCCCAGATCGGCCAGTCACTGGATGGGCGCATCGCCACCGTGACAGGCGACGCGCGCGATGTGTCCGGCCCTGACGGGCTGGCGCATCTGCACCGCATGCGCGCGCTGGTGGATGGCGTGGTGATCGGCGTGCGCACCGCGCTGCACGACGACCCGCGCCTGACCGTGCGCCTTTGCGCAGGCCCGAACCCCGCGCGCATCGTGATCGACCCGCGGGGCCGCCTGCCCGATGACGCGCCCCTCCTGCGCGCCGACGGCACCCGCCGGATCGTCATTCAGGCCGTGGACCGCACCCGCCCTGCGGGCATCGAGGTGATCCGCCTCAGCGACAGCGACGGCATGCTCGATCCCGGTCAGATCCTCTCCGCGCTGCGCGCCACAGGCCTGTCCACACTGATGGTCGAAGGCGGCGGGATCACCATCTCGCGATTTCTCGAGGCCGGCCTTCTGACCCGGCTGCAAGTGGCCATTGCCCCGCTGCTGATCGGCGCCGGCCCACAGGGGCTCACGATGCCATCGCCCACGGAAAACCTGTCGGATGCGCTTCGTCCACAGACCCACGCCTATTCTCTGGGATCGGATGTGGTGTTCGATTGCGCCCTGAACGACACCGCTTTGGCTGCGGGCGTGCCTCTGCATACGCCACCCGCGCGGCTCGCACGGCCCTGATCACCCCGGAAGCACCGGCGCGCGGCGGCGCATCAGCAGGATCGCAGCCCCCGGCAGCACCGATACCAGCAGCATCAGCCCAAAGGCCACACTGGCCGCCAGTCCACCCCCTGCCGACACACCCGCCACAGGAAACAGCACCACCGCCGCCCCCTCGCGCAGGCCCCAGCCGCCGATGGTCAACGGCACAAGCATCGTCAGCAGGATCAACGGCACAAACGCAGCGACAGCAGCCACCGGCAAAGGATGCCCCACCGCCTGCGCGCAAAATCCAAACGCCGCCAGATTGCACAGCGTGGTCGCAAGGCTCAGCCCGATTTGCGGGCCGATCACCCCCGGTGCGAACAGGCACCGCACCATCCCCTGCCAGACCGGCGCCACCGCGCGCCCGATCCGGCCCCGCATCCTTGCCAGCATCGCGCCGCAGACCGGCACCATCAGCCCACAGACCAGAAACAGCACCACAGGCGCAATCAGCCAACCCGGCCAGACAACCCCGCCCGGCACCGCAAGCGTCAGCCCAAAGGCCAGCGCCGTGACGGCAAAAAGCCCCATCTGCCCCGCCAGACGCTCGAACACCACCGCCTGACCCGACGCCAGCAACCCCGCCTGCCCACGGGCACGGATCGCGCGGCCCGCATCTCCGATCACCCCACCGGGCAGCGACTGGTTGACCACTTGTGACAGGTAATATTCCTGCACCGCCTCGGCGACGCTCAGATGGATGCCCAAGGGCGCCGCCGTCAGCCGCCAGCGCAGCGCCGACAGGATCGTCTGCACACTCAGCGCACCAAGCGCCGCCGCCAGCCACAGCATGTCCGCCCCTGCCAGACTGCGCGCGGCCTCCGCGCCACCCGCCACCCGCCACAGCAAGGCCAGCAGGCCCACAGCCAACGCCGCTTGCCCCAAGCGCAACACGCCCCCCCAGACCCTGCGCCGCATCACTGCACGCCCCAAGCCGGACCGCCCGCCTGCACACGCGGCGCGGAATAGGCCTCGATCAGCCGGTCGCGCATGTCCTGCATACCCCATACCGGGGCGTCCAAATCGGGGATCAACCCATCGGCCCAGCCCCATTCGGCGATCCGCGCCACCAGATGCGGCGGCCCGATCACATGCACCGGCACCTCGGCGCGCGTATCCAGCGCCACGAAATCGGCGGCCTGATGATCCCCCAGGACGATCATCAGCGGCGGGGTGCCCGCATGCCGCTCGGCATAGGCGAACACCACCGACAGGGCGTAATCCACCGCCTCGCGATACTGCGCGCGCACCCTCTCGCGGTCGCGCCAGACCTCTTCGGGGGTGGGGCCAGAGGTGGCCATCTCGTTGAACACCCGCCCATCCCCGATGCTGTCCCAGTCCACCAGCTCGGGCACCGGCACCCAAGGCGCGTGCGACGACCCAAGCGCCATCTGCACAAAGAACGGACCCTCCGCATCCCCGTCGCGCACCAGCCGATCCAGCGCCGCAAAGGTGAACTGATCGGGCATCGTCACCCAGTTGAAGGCTGCGCCCTCATAGCCCAGATCTGCCGCCGCCAGCACCGTATCGAACCCCATCACCGCCGATTCCGGCCAGTCCAGCGTGATCTGCGGCATCACCGCCGCCGTGTGAAACCCGGACCGTGCCGCGATGTGAAACAGCGTCTCCCGCCCCGAGGCCAGCACCGCGCCATAGCGGGTCTGATCGTTGACCAGCAGGCCATTGGCAAAGGTCGCATGCGACAGCCAGCTTTGGCCGCCGCGCGTTGGCGCGCTCACCAGCCCTGACGCCATCGCCAACCCCAGATCGCGCAAACCCGCCTCGTTGCGCGCCAGCGTCTCGCGGTGAAGTTGCGCGTAAAACGGCGTCTCCAGACTGGTCCGTCCATAGCTTTCAACGAACACCACCAGCACATCGCGGTCAATCTGATCCAGAAGGCCAGGTGCCCCGGCATGAGGATCCTGGCGCGCGGCATGTCGAAACGCCTTGAGATCGCGCAGCGTGTCGCGCACCATGATCCCCCGCTCGACGCCCACGCGCGCCGTGAAGGCCGCTCCGGGCGGCGACGCGGGCAGGCTCCAGCCGCCCATCGTCTGCCCGATCTCGGCCACCGCCACCACCGCCGACAGCACAGCGCCCGTGCCCGCCGCCCATGCAACAACGCGCGGCCGCGTCACCGATGCCCAGACCCCCGTCGCCCACCAGATCGCCCAAAAGGTCCCGACCGCCGCCATCAACGCCACCAGAGCCAGCAGCGCCGCGGGCACCACGCCGATGGACCCCGCCAGCAAGCGCAAACCCGCCTCCACCAGCATCACATCCGCCACCGGGTTGAACCCCCGCGCCAGCGCCGTGAACATCGCGAAATCGGCGGTCTTGAGGATGACCAGCAGCGTCAGCAGCCCGCTCAGCGCACCACGCACCACCATCGCCGCGCGCCCCTGCAACGCCACAAGCCCCAACAGGATAACCGGCAACTCCAACGGCACCAAAAGCAGCGCCCGCCAGGTCATCGCCGCCGGATGGTTGGGCTGGATCAGCACCAGATGCAGCACCAGCGCCGCCACCAGAAGCCGGATCAGCCCGCCACGGCCCGGCACGCTCAAGCGCGCCTCCGCCACAGCCAGAGGATATCACGCCCGAATGACCAGCACAGCGCCAGCGCCGCCAGCCCAATCGCCGCGTTGGCCACCGGCACGGGCAATACCGGCACCTGCACCATGATCAGAACGCCGATCTGCACCACACAGACCCATTTGCGCCCGATCCTGTCGGGCAACGGCGCGGACAGCCAGGGCAACACCACACCGGCGGCGGCAAATACGTATCGTGGCACACCAAGCAGCAGCACCACCACGCCGGCACTTCCCGCCGCAAAGGCGCTCACCGCCAGCACCAGCCCCAAACCTGCATCCACTTCCATGTCAAACCGCGCGCCGAACTGCGACACCAGATGCTGCCGCCGCGCCAGCCAGCCATCGATCCCGTCAAGCGCCAGCGCAACCGCCGCCACCGTGAAAACGCCCCAATGCGGCGGGCCTCCCGCCACCAGCGGCGCGACCAGCCCCGAGGTCAGCGCCAGCCGCAGCAGCGTCACCAGATTGCACAAACCCAGCACGCGATGCGGATAGCTGCGCACCATAACCCGGCCCGCCAGCAGAACCGCCGCCAGATAGACCGCCAACGCAGCCCCCACCGACAGCCAGCCGCCCGCACTCAGCCCCAGCCCAAGCGCAGCGACACCCACACCCCCCAGGCCCGCCGCAAAGGCGAACCGCCACGGCGGCGTCAACCGGCCGCGCGGGTCAGGCGAATGCGGGACAGGGTTTGCGATATCGGAATAGGCGATGCTCATCCCCTTTAGTTTAGTGCGCCACCGAAACGGTCAAGCCCCCTGCGCATCGCTGCGCGCCAGTCCGCTCAGCCGCTTGAACCGGCGCATCGCGACGCTACCTGATGCCCAAGGAGGACGCGATGGATCA
>JALQUE010000284.1 GCA_023260815.1 Roseovarius sp. | reverse complement strand
CGCGGCGTTCCTGTCGATCCATAACATGTGCGCCAAGATGCTCGACACCTTCGCCTCGGACGAGATGAAAGCCCGTGTCATGCCCGGCGTTCTGTCCATGCAGACCGTGCTGTCCTACTGCCTCACCGAACCCGGCTCCGGCTCGGACGCCGCCGCCCTCAAAACCCGCGCCGAACGCAGCAACGAAGGCTACACCCTCAACGGCACCAAGGCGTTCATCTCGGGCGGCGGCTATTCGGATGCCTATATCGTCATGGTCCGCACCGGTCAGGATGGCCCCCGCGGCATCTCCACCGTCTATGTCGAAGACGGCACCCCCGGCCTCAGCTTCGGTGGCCTCGAGGACAAGATGGGCTGGCGCTCTCAGCCCACCGCGCAGGTCCAGTTCGACGATTGCCACATCCCCGCGCACAACCTTGTCGGCGAAGAAAACAAGGGGTTTTCCTATGCCATGGCCGGGCTTGACGGCGGCCGGCTCAACATCGCGGCCTGCTCGCTTGGCGCCGCCCAACAGGCGCTCGACATGACCCTGGCCTATATGGGCGACCGCAAGGCGTTCGGCAAACCGATCGACCAGTTTCAGGCGCTGCAATTCCGCCTCGCCGATCTGGAAATTCAGCTTCAGGCCGCCCGCACCTTCCTGCGTCAGGCCGCTTGGAAGCTCGACACCGGGGCGCCGGATGCCACCAAATTCTGCGCCATGGCCAAGAAATTCGTGACCGAAGCAGGCTCCCACATCGTCAACCAATGCCTGCAACTGCATGGCGGTTACGGCTACCTTGCCGATTACGGAATCGAGAAACTGGTCCGCGACCTGCGCGTTCATGAAATCCTCGAAGGCACGAACGAGATCATGCGCCTGATCGTGGCCCGTCAGATGTTGGCCGAGCGATGACCGAAATCGATATCCGCACCCAAGGCCATGCCGGGCGGATCACCCTGACCCGCCCCAAGGCCCTGAATGCCCTCACCCATGAGATGTGCCTCCAGATCGAAGCGGCGCTCGATGCCTGGCGCGCCGATCCCGCCGTGGCGCTGGTGGTCATCGATGCCGCCGGCGACAAGGCGTTCTGCGCAGGGGGCGACATCCAGAAGCTCTACGACACAGGCCGCGCGGGCGATCTTGACTATGGCCGCACCTTCTGGCGCGACGAATATCGCCTGAACGCAAAAATTGCCGAATATCCAAAGCCTTATGTGGCGTTCTTAAACGGCTTCACGATGGGCGGCGGCGTCGGGATCGGCTGTCACGGCAGTCACCGCATCGTCAACCAGACCAGCAAGATCGCCATGCCGGAATGCTCCATCGGGCTGGTGCCGGACGTCGGCGGGTCACTTCTGCTGGCGCGGGCGCCGGGCCGTCTGGGCGAATATCTGGGGATCACCGGCGCGCGCATGGGACCGGCCGATGCCATCCACGCAGGCTTTGCCGACAGCTATGTTCCCGCAGAACTCTGGCCCGATCTGATCACCGCGCTGTGCGACACCGGCGACATCTCGGCCCTCGCCCCCACCTGCGAGACGCCCCCGCAAGGGGCGCTGAGCACCGCCCAACCCGCCATCGACGCCGCCTTCGCGGGCGAAACCCTGCACGACATTCTGCGCGCCCTGCGCTGCGATGACAGCCCGCTGGCGCAGGACGCCCTCCAGAAGATCGGGCACAACTCCCCCCTCTCCATGGCCTGCACGGTCGAGATGATCCACCGTCTGCGCGGCCCCGCCGCCGATATCCGGCGCGCCTTGGATCTGGAATACCGCTTTACCCACCGCGCAATGGCGCATGGCGATTTCCTCGAAGGCATTCGCGCCCGGATCATCGACAAGGACAATGCGCCCAACTGGCGCCACGATCTCGAAACGCTCCCCGCCATAGCGGTCAGCCAGATGCTGATGCCACTGGGCGCGGACACCCTGACAGACCACAAGGAAGGATAAGCCATGAAAATCGCAGTCATCGGATTGGGCAATATGGGCGGCCCAATGGCGGCCAATCTCGCGCGCGCGGGCCATGACGTGACCGGCTTCGACACCGCCGGCATCACCATCGACGGCGTCACACCCGCCGCATCGGCCCCCGAGGCCGCGACCGGCGCGCAGGTGGTCATCACCATGCTGCCCAACGGACAGATCCTGCGCAAGGTCGCCGCCGAGGTGATCCCCGTCATGGACAAGGGCGCCGTTCTGCTGGACTGCTCGACCGTGGATGTCGAAAGCGCCCGCGCCGTGGCGCGGCAGGCCCAGGAGGCCGGACTGTCCGCGCTCGACGCGCCCGTGTCGGGCGGCGTCGGCGGGGCGCAGGCCGGCACCCTCACCTTCATGGTCGGCGGCGATCAGGCGGGCTTTAATACAGCCAAAGAACTCTTTGACATCATGGGACAAAAGGCGGTTCACTGTGGCCCTTCCGGCAATGGACAGGCGGCCAAGATCTGCAACAACATGATCCTCGGCGCCACCATGATCGTCACCTGCGAGGCCTTCGCCCTGGCCGACAAGCTGGGCCTCGACCGACAGGCGATGTTCGATGTGGTGTCGACCTCCTCTGGCTCCAGCTGGTCGATGACCACCTACTGTCCCGCCCCCGGCGTCGGCCCGCAAAGCCCCGCCGACAACGATTACAAGCCGGGTTTCGCCGCCGAATTGATGCTCAAGGACCTGCGCCTCGCCCAAGAGGCCGCCGCCTCTGCAGATGCCGACACCCCCTTGGGCGAAGCCGCGATGAAGCTTTATGCCGAATTCGTCGAGCACGAAGACGGCCTGGGGCGCGATTTTTCGGCGATGCTGCCGCGATTCGAGAAACGCGGCTACAGCTGATCCGCCGCCCCGCCCTCCTCGCGCAATTGATCCATATCATATTCAGCTTTACGAAGATGTGTCATGCAGGCTCCATCACTGGTGAAAGGGATCTCACATGTTCAAGAAAAACGTCGGCGGCATTGACCGCGCACTTCGCATCCTCGTTGGCGCCGCGCTGATCGCGGGCTTCGCGCTCAACCAGCAAGGCGCCTATAGCTGGCTCTACCTCATCGGCATCATCCCGCTGCTGACCGGCATTCTGGGCACCTGCCCGGCCTATTCGATCTTCGGGTTCAACACCTGCCCGCTGAAGAAATAAGGCAGACATCCGCGCATCCGGGCGCAGCGGGCTTGGCCTGCTGCGCCCCAGCCCCCATGTTTTTCGTATGAAACAGGAGGCCCCCATGCGCCACCACACAGCTTTTGCCGCCATCATCGCCACCGCCCTCGGCCTTACCGCGGCCCCCCCGGCACTGGCCGACCCTCCCGGTTGCCCTCCGGGCTTTGCCAAGAAACAGAACGGCTGCCTGCCCCCCGGTCAGGCCCGCAAATACGGCATCGGCGACCGGATCTGGGGCGATTACATCCTGATCCGCCATCCGGGGCGCCACGGGCTTGATCCTAACCAGACCTATTACCGCGCCGGCGATTACGTCTACCGTGTGGATCGCGACACGCGCGAGGTTCTGGACCTGATCGGCGCCGTGGCCCGCGTGCTGATCGACTGACACAGCCAAGCCGCCACCGGCAAACCAGCCAGCAAACCAGCAAGCCAGTCCCGCCTATTCCGCCGCCACCTTGCGCGCCGTCAGCATCTCCTTGAGGTAGCGCCCGGTATGGCTGCGCTCCACCTCAGCGACATCCTCCGGCGTGCCCACCGCGACGATCTCACCGCCGCCATCGCCCCCTTCGGGACCGATATCTATGATCCAGTCGGCGGTCTTCACCACATCCAGGTTATGCTCGATGACAACCACCGTGTTGCCGCTCTCGACCAGCTCGTGCAGCACCTCCAGAAGCTTCTTCACATCCTCGAAATGCAGCCCCGTCGTCGGCTCGTCCAGAATATACAGCGTCCGCCCCGTTGACCGCTTCGACAGCTCCTTCGACAGCTTCACCCGCTGCGCCTCGCCCCCCGACAGCGTCGTCGCCTGCTGGCCCACCTTGATATAGCCAAGGCCCACCCGCGCCAGCGCCTCCATCTTGTCGCGGATGCTCGGCACCGCCTTGAACACCTCGCGCGCATCCTCGACGGTCATGTCCAGCACATCGGCGATCGATTTGCCCTTCCAGCGGATTTCCAGCGTCTCGCGGTTGTACCGCGCGCCGTTGCAGGTCTCGCAGGTGACATAGACATCGGGCAGGAAATGCATCTCGATCTTGATGACCCCGTCCCCCTGACACGCCTCGCAGCGCCCGCCCTTCACGTTGAACGAAAACCGCCCCGGCTTGTAGCCGCGCGCCTTGGCTTCGGGCAGCCCGGCAAACCAGTCGCGGATCGGGGTGAAGGCGCCAGTATAAGTCGCGGGGTTCGATCTCGGCGTGCGCCCGATGGGCCGCTGGTCGATGTCGATCACCTTGTCCAGATGCTCCAACCCCTTGATCGTCTCGCAGGGCGCCGGCGTCTGCCGCGCCCCGTTCAGCCGCATTGACGCGGTCTTGAACAGCGTCTCGATCGTCAGCGTGGATTTGCCGCCGCCCGATACCCCCGTGACGCAGACGAACTTGCCAAGCGGGAATTGCGCGCTCACCTCCCGCAGGTTGTTGCCGGTGGCCTTGACCACCTCAACCATCTTGCCATTGCCCTTGCGCCGCTCGTGGGGCACCGCGATCTCGCGTGCACCCGACAGGTATTGCCCGGTGATCGAGGCCGGATCGGCGGTGATCTGATCCGGCGTGCCGTGGCTCACCACCTGCCCGCCATGCACACCGGCACCGGGGCCAATGTCAAAGACATAATCGGCCTCTCGGATCGCTTCTTCGTCGTGTTCGACCACGATCACCGTGTTGCCTTGGTCACGCAAGTTTTTCAGGGTCGTCAGCAGGCGGTCGTTGTCGCGCTGGTGCAATCCGATC
>JALQUE010000280.1 GCA_023260815.1 Roseovarius sp. | reverse complement strand
CCGAACAGATGTTCGCCCCCCGTCAGACCCGCTTCACCCGCGCCGCCGACGATCTGGCCCAGGCCAGCCGCGCCATCGCCGCACAGGCAGGCGGCGGCGCCGCCGGTATCGCCGCCCTCGTCGCCGAGGCCGAACGCCGCTTCGACTACGCCCATCCCGACATCCGCTTCAACGACGGGCACGAGGCGGTGCCGTATCTTTCCTGCGGGCTGACACCCGGCTCTTGCGTGGATATCAACACCTACCTCGTCGCCAGCCTGCGCGCTGCGGGCTACGAGGCGGGCTATATCTACGGCTATTTCTTCCCCGCCGAAAAAGGCGGCACCACCCACGACATGCATTGCTGGGTGGTCACGCGCCACGACGGCCAGCTGCAGGAATGGGACATCGCGCATCACATCAAGGCACGTCTCGGCCCGACGCGCCCCGCCCTCGATCCGCGCCCCGGTTGGCGTGTGGCGCTTGGCCATTCGATGGGCCATCACTACGCCGCACCCGACATCCCGCAGCCCCTCAAACTGCTGTCCGAGCCTGTGCACCTGACGCCCGACGGGGCCGAGCGACTTGATATCGTGATCCGAATGGCGCGACCGACCTGACCCATGGGCCTTGCAGCACCTTGCATCGGTAAAGTTCCGCCGATGGTGTTAACATTTCGGCAACAGTTCTGGATCACACTCCGGCAGAGCTGTTGCGGAATGCGCTGATTCTGCCGCATCCAGACAGACATTGCTGTGCCAACCTTGGGATGATTTCGATGTCGAGTGCTGTGATTTTGATCGGATTGATTGCTGTCAGCGGCCTGATTTTCGCCCTTCTCGCCTCGATGGGGCGCGACCGGGGCTAGGCGCTGATGTCTGCGTGACCGCAGACTGCGTCGCCGCGCATCGCCCTGCGCCGCTGCCTTCGATGGTCGATACCTGACAGGCCCACCGCCCTTTCCGGGGACACCCGACCCCCGCAGCCCTCAAAAAGCCAGGCACCAACCAAGGCGCCCCACCCGCTTGCGCTTCTCCCGCACGGAATGCTTTAAGCCAGGCACTGTACCTTACCCGGAGGACACCCGTTGAGTTTTTCAATCGGCATCGGCCCGAACATCCGCAAATCCGCCTATTTCGACGCCACCGTCCGCGACGGCGTCCGGGCCTTCTCGGTCTACAATCACATGTATATCCCCGCCCATTTCGGCGACCCCGAGGCGGAATACGACCGCCTTCTGAACGGCGTGGCGATGTGGGACGTGGCAGCCCAAAGGCAGGTGCAACTTGAGGGTCCCGACGCAGGCCGACTGGCGCAATACCTCACGCCCCGAAACCTCGGCGGCACCCGCCCCGGTCAGGGCCGCTATGTGCCGCTTTGCGATCATGATGGCTGGTTGATCAACGATCCGGTGCTGCTGAAATTCGAAGACACACGCTACTGGCTGTCGGTCGCCGACAGCGACATTCACCTCTGGGCCGCCGCCGTCGCGCGCGAAAAGGGCTGGGATGTCCGCATCAGCGAACCCGATGTCTCACCGCTCGCCATTCAGGGGCCGCTTGCGATGGACGTGGCCGCCGCCCTTCTTGGCGAGGACGTCCGCACCCTGCGCCACTTTGGCTTCCGCGAAACCTCGTTGGACGGCATCCCTCTGGTCGTGGCGCGGTCGGGCTGGTCCAAACAGGGCGGGGTCGAACTCTATCTGACGGACGCCACCCGCGGCACAGACCTTTGGGACAGGGTCAAACGGGCCGGCGCTCCCTTCGGCATCGGCCCCGGCGCGCCCAACGATACCGAACGGCTGGAAAGCGGGTTGATCTCGTATGGGGCCGACATGCGCTGGCAGGATCATCGCGCCACCCCGTTCGAGATGGGATTCGGCCCGCTGATCGACCTGGACCGCGACATTGATTACATCGGTCGCGCGGCCCTTCAGCGCCTCGCCGCCAGCCCCCCGGCCCGCCGCCGCATCGGTCTGGTCTTCGACGGCACGCCGCCGCTGCCCGGCCATCCCGTCCCCCTGATGCTGGACGGCGACAGCGTCGGCACCCTCAGCGAACTGGCCCAGTCACCCCGGCTTGGCAAGACCATCGGCCTTGGCCTGATCCGGGCCGATCTGGCCGACAGCACACAGGTGTTCGACGTGCCCATTGCGGACGCCACGTGGCGCGCGCACCGGCACGACATTCCGTTCATCAGGTGACTTCGCGGCGTTTTGCCCTATGTTTGCACCCTGACGAACCGGACAACGGGCGCGACCATGCAAAAGACTGCCATCTGGAAACAGGTCACCATGTCCGCGGCGCTGATCGCCAGCGCGGCCTTGGCATGGCACTACCGGGCCGAGGTTGCAGCCCTCTGGACAGGTGCGCACGCCGCACAACCCCGGGACAGCGCCGCCTCCACCGCCGATGCCGGTCCCCCGGTGATCGTCTCGGACGTGCAGGCCGTCTCGGATGATCTGACATTTTCAGCCATCGGCACAAGTTTCGCCCTGCGCTCGATCACCCTGCGCGCCCCCTCGGGCGGCGAAATCACGTCCCTGGCCATCGCACCGGGCGCGAAATTCGCCGCCGGTGACACGCTCATGCAGCTTGACGACAGCGATGAACGGCTGGCCGTCGCGCTGGCCGAGGCGCGTCTTGAACGCGCCACCTCGGAACGGGACCGCTACCAGACGCTTCAGGATACAGGCGCCGCCGCCACCGCCCGCTTCGAAGAGGCACAGACCGGTTTCAAGGTCGCCCGCATCGAGCTTGACAAGGCCCGCGCCGATCTGGCCGACCGCACGCTGCGCGCGCCCTTCGATGGCGTGACCGGGCTGGCCCTCGTCGAAAGCGGCGACCGGATCGCCACCGATGACGCCATCGCCAGCTTCGATGACCGCAGCCGCATCCTGGTGGAATTCGATCTGCCCGAGGCGCTTCTGGGCCGCATGGCGCAAGGGCTTGCCGTGACCGCCAGCACCCCGGCGGTCGAAGGCCGCACATTCGACGGCACCGTGACCGCCATCGACAGCCGCGTCGATCCGATCACCCGCACCGCCCGCATCCGCGCCGAAATCGACAATGCCACCGATGTGCTGCGCCCCGGCGCGTCCTTTTCTTTGCGGCTCGATCTGCCGGGCAAGACCTATCCCGCGGTACCGGAACTGGCGCTGCAATTTTCGTCCGGGTCGCTCAATGTGTGGCGCGTGGCCGATGGCAAGGTCCATCAGGTCGAAGTGCGTCTCGTGCGCCGCCGCGCCGGGATGGTGGTGGTGGATGGCCCCCTGACGACCGGCGACCGGATCGTGGTGGAAGGCACACAGCGCCTGCGCCCCGGTATCCCGGTCACCGTTCTCAACACCCCGCCCGGGGGCAATTCATGATATCTCGCGGTCGCGGCCTGCCCGATCTCAGCGTGCGCCGCCCCTATCTGGCGGCGGTGATGAGCCTGCTGATCATGATCGCGGGCATCGGCGCGCTCTGGGGCATCGAAGTGCGCGAACTGCCCGATGTGGATCGCCCCGTGGTGTCGGTGCGCGCCAATTTCCCCGGCGCCTCACCCACCACCGTCGACGCCGAGGTGGCCTCTCTGGTCGAAGGCGCCGTCGCCCGCGTCGCCGGGGTGCAGGCGGTGCGCACCTCCTCCGAGGAAGGCAATTTCCGGATGCGCGTGGAATTCAGCGCCGACCACGATCTGGCCAACGCCTCCAACGATGTGCGCGAGGCCGTCAGCCGCGTTGAAAACCGCCTGCCCGACGGGGTCGAGGATCTCTTCGTGGTCAAATCCGAACAGGACGCCGACCCAATCGTCGATATCGCCGTCTGGAGCGAGGCGCGCTCCATAGATGCGCTGACCCGGCTGGTCGAGGATGCGCTTGTTCCCGAATTCACGGCCATCGACGGCGTGGCCGACGTGGTGCTGTTCGGCGACCGACAGCGCGTCTTGCGCGTCGCGGTCCGGCCCGACAGTCTGGCCGCGTTCGGCCTGTCCATCGGCGAAGTGGCCAGCGTCCTGCGCGCCGCGCAATTCGATGTGCCGGTCGGCAGCTTTTCGTCCGGTCCTCTCGAAGTGCTGGTGCGCGCCGATGCCACCGTCGCCGACCCTGCGCGCATCGAAGACCTGATGCTGCGTGACCGGGTCCGCCTGGGCGATGTGGCCGATGTCTATTTCGGCCTCGCCACCCCCGAAAGCGTCGCGCGCCTTGACGGGCGGCTGGTCATCAACCTTGGCATCGTCCGGCAGGCGCAATCCAACACCGTGCGCATCTCGGATCAGGTCGGGGACGCAATCTCGCAGCTCAGGCTCCGCTTTCCCGATCTGGGCTTTCAGGTCACCAGCGACGACGCGGTGTTCATCCGTGGCGCCATTTCCGAAGTGCTCAAGACACTGGGCGCGGCCCTGCTGATCGTGATCGCCGTCATGTGGCTGTTCTTCGGGCGCCTCTCGGCCACGCTGATCCCCGCCGTCGCCATTCCCGTGGCCCTTGTCGGGTCGGTCGCGGGGATCTGGCTGATGGGCTTTTCCATCAACCTCATCACCCTTCTGGCGCTGGTTCTGGCGACCGGGCTTGTGGTCGATGACGCCATCGTGGTGACCGAAAACATCCAGCGCCGCCGCCAAGACGGCATGGCCCCCCGTGCCGCCGCCGTTCTGGGGGCCTCACAGGTGTTCTTCGCCGTCATCGCCACCACCCTCACGCTGATCGCGGTCTTCGTGCCGATCTCGTTCCTGCCCGGCGACGCGGGCCGCCTGTTCACCGAATTCGGCTTCGTGCTCGCGATCACCGTGGCGATCTCGTCTTTCGTGGCCCTGACGATCTGCCCGATGCTGGCGTCATTCTCGGGCGGGCTGGGGCAGACCGGCGGGCTGATGTCGGGCCCCGGCGCGCGCCTTGCGGCGCTCTATGCCGCGCTGATCCGGCCGATGATCCGTGCGCCGCTGGTCACCCTCGTGGGCGCGGCGCTTCTGGCGGGCGGTGCGTTTTTCGCCTATGACCAGCTTGGCGAGGAACTCGTCCCCCCCGAAGATCGCGGCGAGGTCACCGTCCGCATGCAAGGCCCCGACGGCACAGGCCTCGACTATACCGACACACAGGTGGTCCGCGTCGAACAGATGCTGCGCCCCTATGTCGATCAGGGCGTCGCTCAAGGGCTGTATTCGATCACCGGCCGCTATGACCTCAACCGTGGCAGCGTCGGCATCCGCCTGATCCCTTGGGACGCGCGCCAGACCTCTCAGGCCCAGATCGAGGACGCGATCCGCGACGATCTGGCCACCCTGCCCGGCGCGCGGGCGCGCATCGCGGGCGGCAACAGCCTTGGTCTGCGCGGTGGCTCGGGCGGGGGGCTGTCCATCGCGCTCACCGGCCCGAACTATCCCGACATCGCCGCTGCCGCCGATGCCTTTGCGCTCGATCTGGCCGATATCCCCGGCCTTTCCGGCATCCGCGTGCAATATCAGGCGACCCAACCGCAACTCAGCATATCGGTCGACCGTCAGCGCGCCTCGGACCTGCGGGTGCCGATGTCCACCCTGTCGGACACGTTGCGCGCCCTCATCGACGAAGACGAGATCGCCGAACTGACCATCGACGATCAGGCCATCCCGATCCTGCTGCAATCCGCCGCCGGCGCTGTGCGCGACCCGATGGACCTGATGAACCTGTCGATACGCTCCGACGCCGGCGACCTTGTCCCGCTCAGCCAGATCGTCACCTTCAGCGAACAGGGCGTCGCCGCCGAGCTTGACCGCCACGCGCAACGCCGCGCGGTCGAAATCGACGCCTCCGTCTCACCCGAAGTCACCCTTCGCGAGGTGATCGACGATGTGCGCGCGCTGGCGCAGGACAGGCTTCCCGACGGGATCGGGCTTATCTTTCTGGGCGAAGCCGCGTCGCTGGATGAAACCTCATCGGCGCTGGCCGCGACCTATGTGATTGCCCTGCTGGTGGTCTTTCTGGTCCTGCTGGCGCAGTTCGAAAGCCTGACAAGCGCGCTGGTGGTGATGATGACCGTGCCCTTCGGCGTCTGCGCCGCGATCTATGCGATGCTGCTGACCGGCACGACCATCAACATCTACAGCCAGATCGGCGTTCTGATGCTGATCGGGGTGATGGCCAAGAATGGCATCCTTCTGGTGGAATTCGCCAACCAGCTGCGCGATCAGGGGCGCCCGGTGATCGACGCCGCCTATGAAGCGGCCCAGGCCCGCCTGCGCCCCATCGCCATGACGTTGATCTGCACGGTGATGTCCGGCCTGCCCCTGATCCTCGGCTCCGGCCCCGGCGCCGAGGCGCGCGCCTCGATCGGCTGGGTGATCGTCGGCGGGCTGGGTCTGGCGGCGGTGTTCACCCTGTTCCTGACGCCTGCCGCCTATGCGCTGGTCAGTGGGGCCACCAAGTCGCGCGCCTCCTCCGGTCAGGCACTCGATCAGGAACTTGACGCCATCGCCCGCGCCGACACCCGCTGACCACGGCGACACCCCACACCCCGGCCCAGCGCACCTCTTCCCAGCGCACCCCTACCCAGCGCATTAGTCTGGCGGCATGTCTTGCACATCAGCCGATTTATCCGCATGACTTGCCCGGCATGAAACCTTCGGCAGCATCGAACACACTGACGGGCGGCCTGCTGGTCGCCATCACCGGGCTCGAAATCCTCTCGGTCTGGGCCTCCAGCGACATGGCCGACACCTTGCTGCCGTGGCTGGTCATCCTGACAACGCTGGTGCTTGCCCTGCAAGTGCGTGCCGGGCGCTATCTCTTCGCGATTGTGGCGCTCGGTCTCAGTGCGGCGCTGATCGCGACCAATGCCGACTGGGCCGACACCATGCGCCGGGGCCTGATGACCGCCGCGTTCATCACCGCCTTCTTCACCGCCCTCGCCACCCTGCGCAGCGTGGCCGAAACCTCGCCCGCCATCCGTGCCAGTGGGCGCTTCCTCGCCCAGCAGCCCCCCGGCAGGCGCTATCTCGCGCTGACCCTTGGCGGGCAGATGTTCGCGCTTTTGCTGAACTATGGCTCCATCGCGCTTCTGGGCAGCCTCGCCACCAGCAGCGCGAATGAAGAAAAAGACCCCGAGATTCGCCGCCACCGCACCCGCCGGATGCTGCTCGCGATCCAGCGTGCCTTCACATCGGCCCTGCCGTGGTCGCCGCTGTCCTTCGCCGTGGCCATTTCCGTGGCCCTGATCCCCGGCGCAAGCTGGGCGCTGGCCGTTGTGCCGGGGCTTGTCACGTCCTTTCTCATGGCGGGCACGGGCTGGGTGCTGGATGCCACGTTCAAACCCACCCTTTCGGCCCCTCCCCCGACCCGCCAGACACCCGAAGGCACATGGGCGCTGATGCTGCCTCTGGCGCTTCTGCTGGCGATCCTCGTCAGCAGCATCGTGCTTCTGTATACGGCTACCGGCATCCGGGTTGTCGGTCTGGTGCTGTTGATCGTGCCGACAATCGCGGCGGGCTGGCTGGCGCTTCAGACGCGCCGCAAGACCGACGGCAGTCCCGGCTTTGGGCGGCGGCTCTCAACCTATGCCTTTGTCGAACTGCCCGCCTACCGGGGCGAGATCATCCTGCTGATGATGGCCGGCTATATCGGCACGGTCGGCGCACCATTGCTGAAACCCGTGCTCGAAGGATTGGGCCTCGATCTGACGGCGATCCCCGCCCCTCTCCTGCTGGCGTCGTTCGTGTGGCTCATTCCGCTTGCGGGACAAATCGGCATGAACCCGATCCTCGCCGTCACCCTGCTTGCGCCGCTGATCCCCGAAGCCGCCGATCTGGGCGTGACGCCCACCGCGATCATCGTGGCGATCACCTCGGGTTGGGCGCTGTCGGGCGTAACCTCTCCGTTCACGGCAACCACGCTGCTGATCGGCTCGTTCGGACGTGTGAGCGCGCAGCATGTCGGCCTGCGCTGGAACGGCGCCTATGCGCTGGTCACGGCGGTGATCCTGTCAGGCTGGGTGGTGCTGTACGCCAGCCTCTCAAGCATTCCGTCCTGAAGCGGGGGGTGTTTCGTACAGACCTTACGCGCACGCTGCGTTAACCTTCGCGATATCGGCGCGCCATACCGACGCGATACCGACGTGATACAGACGCGATACCGATGGCTGTTTTTTCAGGTTAACCAATGGCTTGACGGCGATTCGCCACCCTGGCCCCATCTCCTTGCCCGACGACCCGAAAACCAGCCCATCCACCGCACTCCGTTTTACGAGCGCCGGAAAAAAATCTAAGGTCTTTGCCAC
>JALQUE010000227.1 GCA_023260815.1 Roseovarius sp. | reverse complement strand
GTCATGCCCCGTGCGTTCCAGCGCACCCACCAGCCGCGCGCGCGGACTGTCGAGCACGGTGCGGATCAGCATCTGGCCCATGCGCCCCGAGGCGCCGGTGATCACAATGCCGGGCAGGTCTGTCATGTCGCGGTCTCCGGTTGGCACGCTCTTGCGGTGTCTGAGGGGGTGTGTAACGCGGCCCGGGGGCGGCGCACAATGGGTAACCGGGCGCCGAGAGGGGCCGGGCGCGCGCGCATTCGTCTTGGCAAAGGCGGGCAGAGCGATTAGATGCGGAGCATGGCAAAGAACAAGTCTCATGATGGTCAGGGCCCTTCCCAGCGTCAGCTTCGCGTGGGCGAGCTTGTGCGCCGGACACTGTCCGACCTGCTGATGCGCGGCGAAGTGCATGACCCCGATCTGAACCGCATGTCGGTGACGGTGGGCGAGGTGCGCGTGTCCCCCGACCTCCGGATCGCGACGGCCTATGTGCTGCCTCTGGGCGGGGAGGGGCAGGACGAGGTGATCGACCTGCTGGCCCGCAATCGTGGCGAATTGCGCCGCCTGATCGGCAAGAAGCTCGAGCTGAAATACGCGCCCGATCTGCGGTTCCGCATCGACGAGACCTTTGATCGCATGGACGAGACCCGCCGCATGTTCGCCGATGACAAGGTTCGCCGGGATGTCGAGGGCTAGGGCGATGCGCTGGGCGGTGCTGCTGTGCGGGTTGGCCGGGCCTGCCGCCGCGGTCGATTGCGCGGCGTTCGATCATGCGGGACAGTCGTTTACGGTCTGCACGGTGGACGCGACCTCGGCGGATCTGCGGCTGTTTCTGCGCGACGCGGCGACAGATCGCCCGCTTGCCAGTTTCGGCAATGTCGCCGAGCGGCTGGAGGCGGCGGGCGAGCATCTGGTCTTTGCGATGAATGCCGGCATGTATCACAGCGATCGCCGCCCGGTGGGCCATTATGTCGAGGATGGCGTGGCGCTGGCGCCGGTGATCACCTCGGCGGGACCGGGCAATTTCGGGATGCTGCCCAATGGGGTGTTCTGCATCGGGGATGGCCGGGCCGATGTGGTGGAAACGCTGCGCTTCGTCCAGGATGCGCCCGCTTGCCGTCATGCGACCCAGTCGGGGCCGATGCTGGTGATCGACGGTGCGCTGCATCCCCGCTTCCTGCGCGATAGCGACAGCCGCCATGTGCGCAACGGGGTGGGCAGCTCAGGCGATGGGCGCACGATATGGTTCGCCATTTCCGAGGCGCCGGTGACCTTCCACGAGTTCGGCACGCTGTTCCGGGACGTGCTGGGCGCACCGCAGGCACTTTATTTCGATGGCAGCATCTCGCGGCTCTATGCGCCGGCGCTGGATCGGCACGATGGCGGCTTTCCGATGGGGCCGATCGTGGGCGTGGTGGCGCCGCGCGGCTGATTGCGCGGCAGATCGAGCGCCTGATCAATCGCCTGCCGAATTGACAGCGCGCGGGGCTTGGGCTACGCCCGCGCCTTCATCGGACATGAAGGACAGGACCATGGCACGCAAACGCAAGGGGCGCGATCTTTCCGGCTGGCTGGTGGTGGACAAGCCCGCAGGGCTGACATCGACCGCCGTGGTCAACAAGGTGCGCTGGGCGCTGCAGGCGCAGAAAGCGGGCCATGCCGGTACGCTGGACCCCGAAGCCACAGGCGTTCTGGCCATTGCGCTGGGCGAGGCCACCAAGACGGTGCCCTATATCACCGAGGCGCTGAAAGCCTATGAATTCACCGTGCGGCTGGGTCAGGCCACCAATACCGACGACGCCGAAGGCGAGGTGATCGCCCAAAGCGACGCACGCCCCGACGATGCCGCCATCAAGGAGGCGCTGCACGGCTTTGTCGGCGAGATCATGCAGGTCCCACCGAAATATTCCGCCGTCAAGATCGATGGCCAGCGCGCCTACAAGCTGGCCCGCGATGGCGAGGCGTTCGAGGTCGAAGCCCGCCCCCTCTGGGTCGAGGAACTGGTCATGACCGACCGGCCCGATGCCGACCACGTGGTCCTGGAAATGACCTGCGGCAAAGGGGGATACGTGCGCGCGATCGCCCGCGATCTGGGCGCGGTGCTGGGCTGCTTCGGCCATGTCACGCGGCTGCGGCGTATCTGGTCGGGACCGTTCCGCGCCGAGGATGGCATCACGCTGGACGAGATCGACAAACTGGCCCGCACGCCCGAGCTTGACGCCTATATCCGCCCTCTGGAAGAGGGGCTGGGCGAGTTGCCGGAACTGCGCTGCACCGATGTAGGGCTGGCGCGGCTGAAGAACGGCAATCCCGGCATGGTGATCGCCTCGGATGTCGACTATGGCGAGGAATGCTGGGCCTCTTACGAGGGCCGCGCCGTCGCGGTGGGCCGCTACAAGGCGGGCGAGTTGCACCCCAGCCGCGTCTTCAACCAGTGACCGATCCGATGACCGGACCAGACGGGCATGACCCCGGCGGAAAGGTGCGCCTCAGACTGCCCGACGGGGTGACAGGCGCCGCGCACTTTTCCGACTGTGGCCGCTACCGCCAGATGCTGAGCCGCGACTGGACGGCGCCGGGGACCACGCCGCGCGCGGTGCTCTTCGTGGGCATGAACCCGTCGGTGGCGGCAGCCGAGGTCTCGGACCCGACCTGCCACCGCGAGCTGATGTTCGCGCGCGACTGGGGCTTCACCCGCTATCTCAAGGGCAATGTGCTGGACTGGCGCGTCACCGCGCCGCGCGACCTGCCAGCCGATCCCGATCTTGCCTGCAGCCCGGCCAATATCCCGGCGCTGATCGACATGGCGCAGGAGGCCGAACTGATCGTGATGGCCTATGGCAAGCTGCACGGCCGATTTCAGCCCGTGGTGCGCGCGGTGCTTGCGGCGCTGTCCACCACGGGCAGGCCGATCAAATGCCTCGGGCTGAACAAGGACGGATCGGCCAAGCACCCGCTCTATCTGCGCAAGGACACAGGGCTGATGGAGTTTCCCATCCCGGCCTGATCACGCGGTTCTGATCCCGGATGCCTCCGGCGGGGATATTTGAGGCCAGAAGAAGCCGCAAACGGTGCGCGCTTCTTCTGGCCGGAAATATCCCGGGGGTTTGGGGGCTGGCCCCCAATCTGGACCGACACGAAAAAAGGGCGCCAAGGGAGGCGCCCTTTCACGTCGGTTTGCCAAAGTCTCAGTCGTCGCTGTCGATCGGCAGGGCCACGAAGCGCGGCTCGCCCGAGCGGCGGATCAGCAGCAGGATGGACTTGCGCCCGGCCTCGCGCGCCTCGGTGATGCGGTTTTCGAGGTCCGAGAGGCTGGCAATCTCCTCCTGCCCGGCTTCGGTGATCAGGTCACCGGCGCGGACGCCTTTTTCATAGGCATCCGACAGGTTGTCGACATTGGTCACAACAAGCCCGGTCACGTCCGCGCCAAGATCGAGCTGGCCGCGCAGTTCGTCATTGAGGGGGCTGATGGTGAGGCCCATCATTTCCTGTTCGGACGGTTCGTCGGGTGTCTCGGCGCCGGGCTGGGCTGTCGGGATCGCGCCTTCGGCAACCTCGCGGCGGCCAAGCGTGACCTTCAGCGTCTGGGTCTTGCCGTCGCGGAAGACCGTCACGCGGACGGCTTTGCCGACCTCGGTGTTGCCGACCTGCCGCACGAGGCCGCGGGTGTCTTCCACCGGGGTGCTGTCGAAGCTGAGGATCACGTCGCCGGCTTCCATTCCGGCCTCGGAGGCGGGGCCTTCGGGGACGTCGGTGACCAGAGCGCCGCGGACCTCTTCGAGGCCCATGGCTTCGGCCACATCGTCGGTCACGTCCTGGATGCGCACGCCAAGCCAGCCGCGGCGGGTTTCCCCGTATTCCTTGAGCTGGTCGATCACCCGTGTCACCACATTCGACGCCATCGAGAAGCCGATCCCGATCGAGCCGCCGGTGGGCGACAGGATCGCGGTGTTCACGCCGATCACTTCGGCGTCCATGTTGAACAGCGGGCCGCCCGAGTTGCCCCGGTTGATCGCGGCGTCGGTCTGGATGTA
>JALQUE010000171.1 GCA_023260815.1 Roseovarius sp. | reverse complement strand
TCGCCGCCGCCATCCTGGGCGCGATGGAGGTGGCCGAGAACGGCGACCTGGCAAACTGGATGATCCCCGGCAAGCTGGTCAAGGGCATGGGCGGCGCGATGGATCTGGTCGCGGGCGTCGGGCGCGTGGTGGTTGTCATGGATCACACCAACAAGCACGGCGAAAGCAAGGTGTTGAAGGCATGCACCCTGCCGCTGACCGGGACAGGCGTGGTCAACCGGATCATCACGAATCTTGGCGTGCTGGATGTGGTCGAAGGCGGCCTGAAGATCGTCGAATGCGCACCGGGCGTGACCGAAGACGAGCTGCGCGCCGCCACCGACGCGACCATCGTCTGATCGCCGGTCTGGCCGTCATGCACCGCTGGCCTTGCGCGCTTAGTTCAGCGCAAGGTTCAGCGCGCAACCGTCGCTGATCAACTCGGGGCTTGTCTTGCACAGGCCACGGGCCACCTCGAAAGCGGCAAGCACCTTGGGCACATAATCGCGGGTTTCGGCGAACGGGGGAACACCATTGTGTTTCTTCACGGCGTTCTCGCCCGCGTTGTAACCGGCAAGCGCCAGCACGGCATCGCCCTGAAATTCCGACAAAAGCCAGTCAAGATAGGCAACGCCCCCGCGGATGTTCTCGGCCTGTGACAGGCTATCGGTCACGCCGAAGCGCCGTGCTGTGTCGGGCATCAACTGCATGAGACCCTGCGCGCCTTTCGGGCTTTCGGCGGTGGGCTTGCCGCCGGATTCCACGGCGATGACCGCAAGCACAAGCGCCGGGGACACTTGCGTGCCGATCGTTGCGCGCAGAACATGCTGCCCCTGCGCCGCCGCGATGTCCTGCACAGTCTGCAGGCGCGGCCCAGAGACCGTAGCGCCCCCCGGCCCATCCGATAGCGTGACAAACGCATCGCGCAGGCGGGCCACTCCATCCACGCCGATCTCGGGCGACACCCTTTCCCAGAACCAGCCATATCTTGAAACGACCGGCGCAGCGCGACCGTCAGGGGGATCGGGGAGGACCGGGGCCGTTTTGGGTTGAGGGTCGATCTGGACCGTGATGCGCTTGGATGTACCCGCCGAGGGTGGTTTGCCCATCTTGAAGGTGAAGTCTGGAAACGGCGGTGGGTCTCCGGCGTGGGATGGACCCGGCAGGCACAGGGCAACGCCGAGGGCGATGATTCCTAAAGACTTCATGACTATGATCTGCTCTGCCTGCTGTGTTTTCAGAAGTATCGCAAAAGAACGCGTGATTTTCCACAATTGTCTGGTTTCCGGAAACGGCAGGGCGGAAACCATGTGCGGATATTGGCGAAAAAACGCGCTGCGCTTACATGGGCTGAACTAATTTACCATTTTAAAACAGTGCGTTATTCATGGGCACTCAATAAAAAACGGTCATCGCGAAAAACGTTCTAATCCCGCCAAATTCCTGCCTGAATTGCTGGGCTTTATAGGGCCATACCGCAAGAACGCAGTGCCAAGCGAGAGGCCGCCTGCAACATGTTCGAGCGGTTACAACCTGAGACAGTGATCCTTTGGAGGGACCAAAAATGATCAACTTTATGAAAAACTTTGTGAAAGAAGAAGACGGCGCCGTGACAGTTGACTGGGTCGTTCTGACCGCAGCCGTCGTGGGCCTTGGCGTGGCCGGTGTGGCGACTGTGCAGGGCGGTATCACCGGTCTGGCCGGCAAGGTTGAAACCGAACTTGGAACCAACGCATCCGTCGTGAGCCTCGGCACTCTGGGCCAGAGCTCGGGTGCGGCCGAGGAAGAATAATTCAGACAGAACGTGACGTTCTGTATGCTATCAAAACTGGCCGCAACTCCGCCTTGCGGCCAGTTTTTTGAAGACACCTCATGTACCCTGTGCCACGCGCTTGTCTGAACGAGCAGGTTTGTAACCCCGCGTAACGAGCACACCGTTTCAAGGTAAAGCGCAATGTTAAGACTCAAAAAATTCGCACGCGACAGCGACGGTGCCGTCACCGTTGACTGGGTCGTGATGACAGCCACCGTCGTAGGCCTTGGGATCGGCGTCGTTGCCACTTTGCTTTCGGCAAACAATACCCTCGGAAACCGTGTCGCCGACTCGATGAAAAACGCCGAGGTCAAATCTATCAATCTGGACTGAAGACGTAGGCACCGCTGCCTGATCCGCCTGCGAAAAAAGCGGATGTATCCGGGCAGGAACTTGACCCTGCCACGAAAGAGACCCTCTGCCACCACTTGGGTTGATGTCGTGCCAATGATCCAGAAACGATCACCGGCTTTCCCTCATTTCGCCACAATAACCCGCCAACATCTGCTTGACTGCCGGACATTTTCAACGCTCCGGCACATAGGAATTATCGAGAGGACGGACCATGAGATTGGTATTTGGACTGGTACTTGTCCTGGGTCTGGGTCTGGCGGGCTTTGCCGTCTACATGGCCAAGAGCTACATCCAGGGTTACCAGCAACAATTGGCGCTGGAACGGGCGCAGCGTGCCCCACAAATCGACACGGTCGAGGTTTTGGTTGCGAAAACACCCTTGAAATACGGACAGAAGATTCAGCCCGACGCCGTGCGCTTGGTGCAGTTCCCCAAAGAGGCGATCCCCGAAGGCGTCTTCCGCTCAATGGAAGAGTTATTTCCCAAGGGGAATCAGGAGCTGCGCGCTGTGCGCCGCGCGATGGAAGTCAACGAGGCGCTCATGGCGGTCAAGGTCACCGCCCCTGGCGAGGATGCCGGCATCTCGTCGCAGCTGGCGCAAGGCATGCGCGCCTTCGCCATCAAGGTCGACGTGGCCAGCGGTGTGTCCGGCTTTCTGCGTCCGGGCGACCGGGTGGATGTCTACTGGACAGGCCAGGTGCGTGGCGGCAGCGACGTGCGCACCGAGGGCAATTCGATGGGCGATGTCACCAAGCTTATCGAGACAGGGGTTCAGTTGATCGCGGTGGATCAGATTTCGGATGAGAACACCACGAAGGCGATCATCGCCCGCACCGTGACGGTTGCCGCGAAACCGCAGCAGGTTGCGGCACTGGCGCAGGCCCAGGCGACCGGTCGTCTGTCATTGTCTCTCGTCGGCACGGACGAGGAAAGCGTCGCCGAGGTGATCGAGGTCGACCAGAACCGCCTGCTTGGCCTGTCGCGGCTTGAAGCTGCGCCGGCACCCCAACGGCAGGAAGTCTGCACCATCCGGACACGGCGCGGTGCAGAGGTCATTGTAAGCCAGATTCCCTGCACCAATTGAGACAGGATCATCCGGTTTCAGGAACGGGCGCCCGAACTTTGGGCGCCCTTTTCGCATTGGGCTGCTTTTGCGCCACAATCCGGGGAAAATTCCGCAAAAAATCGTTGATTCTTGATATTTCTCAGGAACTAGCGCAGAGTGCTGCTCAAACCGGGCGATAAAGACCCGACCAAATGAGGCGTGATCGGAAAGGCAGGTCACATGAAAAACGCAGGCTTATTCAAAGCCGCCCTGTTGGGGCTGGCAGTCGTATTCAGTGGAATCGTCACCGAACTTCAGGCGGAAAACCTCCAGGTGGTTCGCAACGGAGCAGCACGCGACCTCAACGTCACGATGAACCGTGCCGTTGTCGTTGAAAGCGACGTACCTTTCGCGGAACTGAGCATCGCAAACCCTTCCATTGCGGACTTTTCAACCCTTTCGGACAGAACAATCTACGTTCTTGGCAAGGCGCCCGGCCGGACAACCCTGACGCTGCTGGACGACACCGGACGGCTGATCACGAATGTGGAAATTCACGTTTCGACCGATGTGTCGGAATTCAAGGAACGGTTGCAACAAATCCTTCCGAACGAACGGATCGAAGTGCGCACCGCCAATGACGGCATCGTTCTGTCGGGCAGCGTCTCAAGCACCGCTCGCATGGATCGCGCCCTGTCGCTCGCACAGCGCTATGCGCCGGACCGGGTGTCCAACCTCATGGTTGTCTCGGGAAATCAACAGGTCATGCTCAAGGTGCGTTTCGCTGAAATGCAGCGCAGCGTGTCCAAACAATTGTCTACATCTCTGGCAGTCGATGCGTTGGGCGTCACAGGCAATGGTGCGGGATTGGCCGGCAGCAATCTTCCGTCAACCGGGGTCAATTCCCGGGGGGTGGCAGCCTCGAACAATGCCGGCGCGGCCTTTTTCGGCTTTGATATCGGATCGGTGGAAATCGGAATTCTTTTGGAAGCGCTGGAATCCAAGGGGGTTGTACGCACTCTGGCTGAACCCAACCTGACGGCGCTATCGGGACAAGAGGCCAAGTTTCTGGCGGGTGGCGAATATCCCGTGCCGGTGGCACAGGACAACGACACGACATCCATCGAATTCAAACCGTTCGGCGTCGAGCTGAATTTCATCCCGCGTGTTGTGGATGGCGATATCATCAATCTTGAAATGGCCGCCGCCGTATCGTCGATCGACCCGACAAACGGGATCAACACAGGGTCATTTACCGTAGATGCCTTCCGCCGTCGCGACACCTCGACCACGGTCCAATTGCGTGATGGGGAAAGTTTCGCGATCGCAGGGCTGCTGCAAGATGATTTCCGGGATACCAACTCGCAGGTGCCATGGCTGGGCGATGTGCCTGTTCTGGGCGCTCTTTTCCGCAGTGCAGACTATGCACGCGCACAGACAGAACTGGTCATCATCGTGAGCGCGCATCTTGTAACACCCACCCGCGGCGAGGCGCTGGCCCTGCCCACGGATCGCGTGAGACTGCCTTCCGAGAAGGATCTCTTCCTCAACGGGCGGGTTTTGAACAGCAACGTTCCCAGTGGCACCGCAGGCGAAGTCGCAAGACAGGACTTCACCGGCTCCTATGGCTACGTGATGGATTGACCGAAAGGCAGAGGCAAATGAAACATCTTCTGGCAACTGCAAGTTTGGTCGCAATCGCCGCCTGCAGCACACAGGGCGACTATCGGAATTCCTTTTCTGGTGAAGCCGGATCTGTCTTGAATAGCGGGTCGTTCGGCGATGCCAACATGAACAATCATCTCGTCATGACGGGCGAGAAGGGATACGTTCTGGATCTTGCCGGCCGCTTCGCAAACGAAGTTCCAACGACCGTCAACTTCGCGTTCGATTCGGCCCATCTGGATGCTGCCGCGCGCAACACGCTCAGTGCGCAAGCCGGATGGATCAAGCAATTCCCCGAGGTCCGGTTCCGGGTTTACGGTCACACCGACAAGGTGGGCTCAACGGCTTACAACCGAGGCCTTGGTCAACGCCGCGCCGATGCGGTCGTGCATTATCTGGTCAGCCACGGCATCAGCAGATCACGTCTTGAGGCGGTTGTATCTTATGGTGAAACGCAGCCTCTTGTGGTGACCGACGGGCGTGAACCCCGGAACCGCCGGACCGTCACCGAAGTCACCGGCTTCGTCGCATCGCATCCCGATATCCTCGAGGGTCGCTATGCGTCGGTGATCTATCGCGCGTATGTGGACAGCGCCAAAGCCGGAACCGATCTGTCGATGGTCAGCGGCGATGAACAGGTCGTCGGCGAATGATCTGATCCGATCTCCCTGTCCGGTCAAAGCCGGGCCACCTGGAAACCCGCCCTTACGGCGGGTTTTCTTTTGGGCCTTTCAAATCGCATAATTACGGTTTTTTGGCCCAAATGTTGCCTAGATTTTCAAGGATTGTCACCCAGTGGCAGGCGTGCCCCCTGTGGTTCGGGGTCGCGCACAAACGCCCGAAAACACTCAGAATGGACCCCGGGGCAAACCCGTGGCAGCCCGCGAGGCGACTTGAAAGATGGGATCGACGAATGACGAGTAGTGCAACGAAAATGCCTGAGCCCAGCCCGATCAAGGCCTGCACCATTAGCCGTGATGTGCAGAACTTCGATCTGCTGATCGAGGACATGGAAACCGCTCTTGGCGAGAATTGGGGCGATCTGGGATTTTCAGAGGCGCTGGCGTTTTTCAACCAGCCCGAGGCCAGAGGCCTAGAGTTCGTGGCGATCGCAATTGATGAAGCAGACGAGGATGACCTTGTCATGTTGGGCGAGATCATCGCGCTGGCGAATGCAAAAAACATCAAGGTCATCCTGATCGCCGAAGACGTCAGCCCCGCCGCACTGCATCAGTTGCTGCGCAAGGGGGCAGACGAATTTGTCCCCTATCCCCTTCCGGAGGGTGAATTGGAGGCCGCGATCGAGCGGCTGAAGAAAAGCGCCGAACGGCCCGCCACGGCGGTGGCTGGCAGACATGGCGCCAGTAACGAGCCGCCGGCCGATGGCGTGCTATTGGCTGTTCAGGGCATTGCGGGCGGGACCGGAGCGACGACCCTCGCGGTCAACCTTGCCTGGGAGTTGGCCAATGTCGACAAAAAGACGCCCCCCCGCGTCTGCATCATGGATTTCGGCCTTCAGAACGGCACCGTGGCCACCTATCTCGATTTGCCCCGCCGAGAGACCGTGTTCGAGATGTGGTCGGACACCGAGGCCGTGGATGACGATGTGTTCCGGCAGGCTCTTACCCAATTCGAAGAAAAGATGTGGGTGCTCACCGCCCCGCTCGATATCCTCCCACTGGACATGCTGTCGCCGGATGACGTTCAACGGATTCTGGATCAGGCCCGCGCCCGCTTTGATTACGTGATCGTGGACATGCCTTCGACGCTGGTCCAGTGGACCGAGACCGTTCTGACCAACGCGCAGATCTACTTCACGACGCTGGAACTGGATATGCGATCCGCGCAGAACGCCCTGCGTCTCAAACGGGCGCTGAGGGCCGAGGAACTGCCAATCGAACGGCTGAGGTTCTGTTTGAACAGAGCGCCCAAATTCACTGATCTGCAAGGCAAGAGCAGGGTCAAAC
This sequence comes from Roseovarius sp., assembly GCA_023260815.1. GTDB lineage: Bacteria > Pseudomonadota > Alphaproteobacteria > Rhodobacterales > Rhodobacteraceae > Roseovarius. Next base: position 1,185 of record JALQUE010000171.1, on the reverse strand, counting down.
GTCTCTGCGAAAGTCTTGAGATCTCGGTTGAAGTCTTGCTGCCGGATGGCGGTCGAGCAGTCACCCAAGCCGGGGATCATGGACAGCCGCTGGCGCAATCCGCCAGCAAGAACCCGCTTCGAAAGGAAATCGCCAAATTGGCGGTCTCGCTTCACCAATTAGGCAAGAGCGACGCAGAAGCTGCATAAGCAGGAAGGTAAATTTCGATGTTTTCCCGATACAAGAAGAGTTCATCGGCCCAGACAAAACCTGCCGCCTCTCCTGCCGAGGTGAAGGCGGCAATTCCACGGGCAGCCCTTGTCGAGGAACCGGCCAAGGCCGTTTTACGCAGACCGGCCCAGCAAGCCGCCGCTTTGCCCCAGCCCGCCGACAAGGAACGAAAGCGCAAGGAACGACTGGGCGAAATCAAACTTGATCTGCACCGCGCCCTGCTGGACAACTTGAACCTGTCAGCACTGGACACCGCCACCGAAGCCGATTTGCGCGCCGAAATCAGCTCGATCGCAGCGGAAGTTCTGGAAGAGCGCAGTATCGTTCTGAACCGCGAGGATCGCGCGACACTGACGCAGGAACTCTATGACGAGGTGCGCGGACTTGGCCCTCTCGAGACCCTTCTGAAAGATGACACCATCAACGATATTCTGGTCAACGGACCGCATCAGATCTTCGTGGAGCGCGCCGGCAAGCTGGAAATGAGCGACGTGACGTTCAAGGACGAACGGCACCTGCTGCGGATCATCGACAAGATCGTGTCGGCGGTGGGCCGCCGCGTGGACGAATCCAGCCCCTATGTCGACGCCCGCCTTGCGGACGGGTCACGTTTCAACGCGATGGTACCGCCGGTTGCGGTGGATGGCAGCCTCGTCTCGATCCGTAAGTTCAAGAAGGACAAGCTGTGCATCGACGATCTGGTCAGCTTTGGCGCATTTTCCGAAGAAATGGCCGCCTACCTTCAGGCCGCAGTGTCAACACGCCTGAACATCATCGTGTCAGGTGGAACCGGCTCGGGTAAGACCACGACACTCAATGCCTTGTCCTCGTTCATCGACAATTCCGAACGCATCCTGACCATCGAAGATACGGCCGAACTCCAACTGCAGCAGACCCATGTGGGCCGGATGGAAAGCCGCCCGCCAAACGTGGAAGGCAAAGGCGAAGTCAGCGCCCGTGACTGTCTCAAGAACG
>JALQUE010000385.1 GCA_023260815.1 Roseovarius sp. | reverse complement strand
CGCGGCTGGCAGAATTCGGCGACATTTACTGCAACGACGCCTTCGGCACCTGCCATCGTTCGGACGCATCCATGGTGGCGACACCGCAGGCCATGGCCGGCAAGCCGCGAGTTGTCGGCTTTCTGGTGGAAAAGGAAATTCGATATCGGGCTGGTGCCGGGGGTGTTTCTTGGCGCCTTCCTGGCATCGTGGCTGACCGGAGAGTTCAAGTTCCAGGGGTTCGAGGACGAGGCCAACATGCGCCGCGCGCTGACCGGCGCCGCCCTGATGGGGTTCGGCGGCATGTTGGCGGGCGGCTGCGCCATCGGCAACGGCGTGACCGGCGGATCGGTCTTTGCGGGCACGGCCTGGCTTGCGCTGGTCTGCATGTGGGCGGGCGCCATGGTGACGGATGTTCTGGTGGATCAGCGCGGCGTGCGCGCACCCGCCTGACCGGGGCGAACGCGCTTTGAAAAGCGCGTGAAAGCGGCTTGCAAGCCGCTTGCCCCCCCCGATCACAGGAAGCTTTGCGGGTCGATGTCGATGCTCAGGCGCAGCTGTCCCGGCGGCTTGAGCTGCGCCACCCATTGCGCCACGGCCCCCTGCAGCGCCACGCCACGGGCCGCCTTGACCAGCAGCCGCACCCGGTGCCGTCCGCGAATGCGCGCGATCGGCGCGGGCGCAGGGCCGAAGACCTGCGCGCCCACGGCCCGCAGTGGCCCATCCCGGCGGGCAAGCTCGGTGGCGAAATCGAACACCTCGCGCGCATCGGTCGAGGACAGGATGATCCCCGCCATGCGCCCATAGGGCGGCACGCCGGCTTGGCGGCGCTCGTCGGCCTCGGCGCGCCAGAAGCCTTCTTCGTCGCCCGACAGGATGGCGCGGATCACCGGATGTTCCGGCTGAAACGTCTGCAACAGCGCCGTGCCCGGCGTTTCGGTGCGCCCGGCGCGGCCCGCCACCTGCCGCATCAATTGGAAGGTGCGCTCGGCCGCGCGCAGATCCGAGCCTTGCAAGCCCAGATCGGCGTCGATCACGCCGACCAGCGTGAGGCGCGGGAAATTATGCCCCTTGGCGACAAGCTGCGTGCCGATGACGATATCGGTGTCGCCTTCGGCGATGGCGCGGATCTGGTCCTTGAGGGCGCGGGCCGAGCCGAAGAGATCGGAACTGAGCGTGGCGATGCGGGCTTGCGGAAAGAGCGCCTGCGCCTCTTCGGTCAGACGCTCGACACCGGGGCCGACGGCAGCCAGCTTGTCTTCGGCGCCACAGGAGGGGCACGCCTGCGGCACGGGTTTCGTGTCGCCGCATTGGTGGCAGACGAGGCGTTTCTGGAAGCGATGTTCGACCATGCGCGCGTCGCACTGATCGCAGCCGATCTGATGCCCGCAGGCTCGGCACAGTGTCACCGGCGCATAGCCCCGGCGATTGATGAACAAGAGCGCCTGTTCGCCCTTGTCCACCCGCGCCGTCACGGCGGCCTGAAGCGTGGGCGAGATCCAGCGGCTTGCCGGCAGCGTTTCGGCGCGCATGTCGATGGCGCGCATCTGCGGCATGACCGCCGCGCCGAACCGCGCGGTCAGATCGAGCCGCGTGTATTTCCCGGCTTCGGCATTGGCCCAGCTTTCCAGCGACGGGGTCGCCGAGGCCAGCACCACCTGAGCGCCGCAGATCGAGGCGCGCAGAACGGCCATGTCGCGCGCATTGTAGAGCACGCCGTCTTCCTGCTTGTAGGAGGTGTCGTGTTCCTCATCCACGACGATCAGCCCCAGATCGCGGAACGGCAAGAACAGCGCCGAGCGCGCGCCGACGACCACCTGACAGCCCCCCTCGCCCAGCATTTTCCACGTGCGCCGGCGTTCGGTCATCGTGACGCCCGAGTGCCATTCGGCGGGGCGCGCGCCGAAGCGGGCCTCGATCCGGGTGAGGAATTCCGAGGTGAGGGCGATCTCGGGGAGAAGGACCAGCGCCTGACGCCCTTGGCGCAGGGTTTCGGCCACAGCTTCGAGATAGACCTCGGTCTTGCCCGATCCGGTGACGCCACGCAGCAGCGTCGTGCCGTAGCCACCGCCACGAAGCGCCGCGCAGAGCGTGGCAGAGGCGCGGGCCTGATCGTCGGTCAGATCCTTGCCGCCAAGGGCCGGATCAAGGGTGGCAAAGGGCAGATCGCGGGGGCAGTCCTGTTCCAGAACGGCGCCCTGCTTGACCAGCCCCTTGATGACGGATGTCGTGACACCGGCCTGTTCGGCCAGTTCGCCAAGCGTGAACGAGAGCGTGCCATACTCGGACAGCACGGCCAGCACACGGCGGCGCGCATCGGTCATCCGGTCTGGTGTGGCTGTCCCCGAGCGGTAGATTTTCTGCATCGAGGGCGGGTTCGACAGGCCCGGCGCACGGGTGGCCAGCCGCAGCATCGCGGGCATGGGTGTCAGGGTATAGTCGGCAGCGCGGCGCAAAAAATCCTGCATTTCCGAGCGCATCGGCGCCACGTCGAGCACGCGCAGCACCTGCCGGACCTTGGAGATGTCGAAATCGCCGCGCCCCGGCCCCCAGACCACCCCCGGCACCTTGCGCGGCCCCAGCGGCACCTCAACGAAGGCGCCGACATGGCAGCCGCCTTCGGGCGCGCGGTAATCCAGCAGCCGGTCAAGCGGCTGCGTGGTGAGCACCCCCACCAGATCGCCGTCGGCGAAAAAGTCCTGATCCGAGGGTGACACGGGGCGGCGGCTCCAAGAGAGGGGTTTCGGCATGTCATTCTATGGGGTAAAGCCGGGGATGAAAAACCCCAACCCGCGCCAAGGGACCGCTGACATGAAATTCTTCGTAGATACCGCCGATGTCGATGCCATTGCCGAGCTGAACGATCTGGGCATGGTGGATGGTGTGACGACCAACCCCTCGCTGATCCTGAAATCGGGACGCGACATTCTGGAAGTGACCCGCGAGATCGCCGAAATGGTCGATGGCCCGGTCAGCGCCGAAGTGGTCGCGCTGGAGGCGGACGCGATGATCGAAGAGGGCCGGAAACTGGCCGCGATCGCCGAGAACATCGCCGTCAAGGTGCCGCTGACATGGGACGGGCTGAAGGCCTGCAAGGTGCTGTCGGGCGAGGGCCGGATGGTCAATGTCACGCTGTGTTTCTCGGCGAATCAGGCGCTGCTGGCGGCCAAGGCGGGCGCCACTTTCATCAGCCCGTTCATCGGGCGGCTGGATGACATCAATCTGGACGGTATGGAACTGATCGCGGATATTCGCCAGATCTATGACAATTACGCGTTCGACACGCAGATCCTTGCCGCGTCCATCCGCACGGTCAATCACGCCTTCCAATCGGCCCAGATCGGCGCCGATGTGATGACTGCGCCGCCTTCGGTGATCAAGGCGATGGCGTCGCATGTGCTGACCGACAAGGGGCTTGAGGCCTTCATGAAAGATTGGGAAAAAACAGGGCAGAAAATCCTGTGAACCATGTTATAACGCCCGGAAAATCAAGACTGAGGCCAGTATGAGCGGCACGCCGGAAATGGAAGACAAGCTGCGCGAGCGTATTATCGCACAGCCAAGTGTTATCCTTGAAGATCAGGATCTTATGCGTGCGCTTATCGCGGCGAACGAGCGGTCGATGGGCAACAACATCGTCGATCTGCGCGGCATCGCGATGGAACGGCTTGAGGCGCGTCTGGACCGGCTGGAGGACACCCATCGGTCGGTGATCGCGGCAGCCTATGACAACCTTGCTGGCACGAATCAGGTGCATCGCGCGATCCTGCGGATGCTGGACCCGGTCGAGTTCGAGGTGTTCCTGCGCGATCTGGGCGGAGAGGTGGCCGATATCCTGCGGGTGGACAGCATGAAGCTGGTTCTGGAAACCGTGCAGGATGACAGCGACCCCACCATCAAGCGCCTTGGCAATGTGCTGTCGGCGGCCGAACCGGGCTTTGTGCGCAATTATCTGACCGACGGGCGCAATGGCACGCCGCGTCAGGTGACGTTGCGCCAGATCCACGAGCAGGAACCCCATTGCATCCCATCGCGGGTATACGAGGCTTTAATTGTTTGGCCACATTGACTGGGTGACAAGACCTCTTTTTTTCAGGACCCCCAAGCCACTTTCTACTTTGAAAACCG
>JALQUE010000382.1 GCA_023260815.1 Roseovarius sp. | reverse complement strand
ATGTTTGATTTCAACGGACTGAACACGGTGATCGGAACGTCGGACCTGCTGGAGAAAGGCGCGCGCTACGATGGAACCGACCGTTAGCGCCGCGCCGCCGCCGCCGCGCGGGTTCGACGTCAGCTGTGAAACGCTGATCGTGGGCGCGGGGGCCTGTGGTCTGGTCGCCGCGCTGTCCGCGCAAGAGGCGGGCCAGCAGGTGCTGGTGATCGAGGCGGACGCCGTGCCCTCCGGCTCCACAGCGCTCAGCGCGGGGTTGATCCCGGCCGCCGGAACCCGGTGCCAGCGCGCTGCGGGGATCGAGGACGACGCCGACCGCTTTGCCACCGACATCCAGGCCAAGGCCAGGCAGGAGAACGACCAGGACCTGGTGGATCTTCTGGCGTCCCACGCCGCAGAGGTGATCGACTGGCTGGCCGAGGTCCATGGCCTGCCGTTTTCCGTCGTGACGGATTTCGACTATCCCGGGCATTCCCGCCGCCGGATGCATGGGTTGCCCACCCGGTCGGGCGCAGAATTGATCGACGCGCTGCGCAGCGCCTGCGAGGCGGCGGGCGTCGACATCATCTGTGACCGCCGCGCCCAGGTGCTGCATCACGAGGGGCGCAGCCTCAAGGGGGTGACCGTGCGCCGTCCGGATGGCGGGGAGGAGAGCATTGGCTGTGACAGGCTGATCCTGGCCTGCAATGGGTTTGGCGGGAATCGTGCGCTGGTGTCGCACTACATGCCTGATATCGCAGAAGGTTTATGGTTCGGCCATGATGGCAACCGGGGGGAGGCCGTGCTCTGGGCAGAGGCGATCGGCGCGGCCACGCAGCACCTTGGGGCCTACCAGGGGCATGGCAACGTGGCCCATCCGCATGGCATCCTGATCACTTGGGCGGTGATCACCGAGGGCGGTGTGCAGGTCAATCGCGACGGTCACCGGTTCTGGAACGAGGCGCAGGGCTATTCCGAGGCCGCGCGTGCCGTGCTGTCCCAACCGGGGGGCGAGGCTTTTGCCATCTTTGACGCGCGGATCGCCGCGATCGCCCGCCAGTTCGAGGATTTCAAGCGCGCAGAGCGCCTTGGCGCGGTTGTGACGTCCGATACCTTGCAGGGGCTTGCAGAGAGGCTGGGCCTGCCCGCCGCGCAACTGGTGGCAACGCTGGAGACGCTGCCGGTTGACGCTGTCGACACCTTCGGACGGCGGTTCGGGGCGCAGCGATTGACGCCGCCCTATTGCGGTGTGCGGGTGACGGGGGCGCTGTTCCACACGCAGGGCGGGCTGCGCGTGAACGGCAGCGCGCAGGTGCTGCACCGGGATGGCACGCCCTTTGACGGGCTGTTTGCCGGGGGTGGCGCGGCCTGCGGCGTGTCGGGCAAGGGCGACGCGGGCTACCTGTCCGGCAACGGTCTGCTGAGCGCGGTGGTGCTGGGCCGGATCGCGGGGCGGGGCACCTGACCGGGATGGCCTCCGTCTCGACCTCCAGGCAGGTCGGCGCAATGGTGATCGGTTTGAGGGTGAATTCACGGCGGAACACCTGGTTGAACGGGGTTTCCAGGTCTTCGTCGGGCACTTCGAACAGCACGTCCGGCCAATGGCCCACGGTCCGGCGACATCATGAAACCTGATGGTCGGGCAAGCCGCGAAATCGCCATGTCGCCGGCGGAACCACCGTTGCCAGCCGTTCAGCAGGGCGTCCCGTTTGCCGCGATGTTCGATTTTCCGATGGACGATGGACCCTTGTGATGTGTTCGGGGGGGAGGCTTTGGGGCCGCGCGCCGACAGGCATGGGCACCGCGCCGCGTCCCTTCTCAGCCCGTTGTCGACGGACGGTCCCGCTGAATCTTGTCACGCTGCGCAGTGCGAATTGCCATTTCGGTAATCTGACCGCGCTTGCGGCTCAATATCCGAACCTTTCAAAGTCCGCCGCATATATTTCTTCGATATACTTCCGGGCGGTTGGGGTCATGTCTCGCGGATCTCCCAAAAATGCGGACACATTTTGCCGACTGTTTCGCAGACGCTCCAGGATCTGGTCAATTTCAGAACGTCGCAATTTCAGGCTGTTTGCGCTCATATCAACAATCTCGGCCTCGATATTTTCCACGCGATAGGCCCGAAAACTGCGATCTTCATCATCATGCCAATTGACCTGTGGACGCGCTGCCAGAACGTCCTGCCAGATACCTTTTGCGAGAAAATCTTCGAAAGATATGAGGGTTCCATCGGGACGCAGCCTGTGCACCAAGGGATCCTTCGGGTTCACAGAAGAGGCTTTGAACCTGTAGGCCGAATAGGCCCTTGAATAGGGGTTGCGGACAAAGCAGGCCTTGCCAGCGGACAGGAAGTATCCCGCTCTGAAAAACTCCTTGGCCTCTCCAACGGTCGAGTGTTTGTGCAGGGCGGCTGTTCTCGGAAAGCTCCGGATGGCGGCCCAAAGAAAATCCTTGCGCCGGTTCAACCGTTTCCACTGTTCATCAGATATATCTTCCCGACGCTTTTTCGGGCGATGTACGACCCTGAAGGATCGGTTGTGGTCGCGAAAATGCCGAAGGGACCATCCGGTTCGAAGGACCACGGTCTTGTCGAAACTCAAGAGTGTTTCCGCGAGGGCGTTTTCGATCGAGGTTCCCGCAGATTTCGGATTGTGAAACAGCAGAAAGTCTCTGTCAAAGCACATGATCACAGCAGGCACCGAGATTTGAATTGAAAATACCAGAAGTCAGGTCAGGAACTGATCGTCAGGCCCTCGGCCATTAGGCGGCGGGTGATCTTTCTCGCCACCATGTTATATCTTTTCTTGTCTGCGACTTTCCACTCCGCATAAAGTTCTTTCTGGGTCGCGTCAGGTCTCTCGGCGAGGTTCAATTCGATCCAAAGCGTGCGCGCCACTTTGAGGATCACGTCTTTTTCAATCGTCTTTTCGATGCCGGACATAGTTAACCCCTTGATACAGGTGGCGATTAGCGCGCCAACGTCAGTCTGTCAATGACGCGCTGGGTATCAGATGGATTGGCTTCATTCGCTTTTCGCGCCTTTTGATTTTTCTCACGTGATTGGATAGGGGTTTCGCGCAGCATGCGGCGCATCGCTCCTGTCTTGCCCTTGCCCCCCCGTCTCGCCTACACAGTGGCCTGACACATCATGAGGGAGGTTCCATGCGCCGCGTTGTGGTCACAGGGCTCGGGATCGTTTCGAGCATCGGGAACAATGCCGAAGAGGTCCTTGCCTCGCTCAAGGCGGGACGGTCCGGCATCACTGCCAACGAGCAGATGAAGGAACACGGCTTCCGCAGCCAGGTTGCGGGGGCGATCGATCTGGACATCACCCAGCATATCGACAAGCGGACGCTGCGGTTCATGGGGCCGGGGGCGGCCTACGCGCATATCGCCATGGGACAGGCCATCGCGGACGCGGGTCTCGAAGAATCCGACGTCGTGAATCCGCGCACCGGGTTGGTGGCGGGGTCCGGCGGGCCGTCCACCAGCGCGATGTTGCAGGCGCACCAAACCGTGCTGAAGAGCGGCGCGACCAAGCGGGTGGGGCCTTTTGCGGTGCCCAAGTGCATGTGTTCGACCGTCAGCGCGAACCTGTCGACCGCCTACCGGATCAAGGGCATCAATTATTCGATCACCTCGGCCTGTTCGACCAGCCTGCATTGCATCGGCAACGCGGCGGAACAGATCATGCTGGGCAAGCAGGACGTGATGTTCGCGGGCGGTGGCGAGGAACTGGACTGGACGTTGTCGTGCCTGTTCGATGCGATGGGCGCCATGTCGTCGAAGTTCAACGACACACCGGCGCTGGCAAGCCGCGCCTTTGACAAGGACCGGGACGGTTTTGTCATCTCGGGCGGTGGCGGCATCGTCGTTCTGGAGGATCTGGAACACGCGCTTGCGCGCGGCGCCCGGATCTACGCAGAGGTGACGGGCCTTGGCGCGACCTCTGACGGGGCGGACATGGTCGCCCCCTCGGGCGAGGGCGGCGAGCGGGCGATGCGCCTGGCGCTGGCGACGCTGCCGAAGGGCCGAAAGGTCAGCTATA
>JALQUE010000353.1 GCA_023260815.1 Roseovarius sp. | reverse complement strand
CAAACCGATGAAGGCGCGCCCGGCGCTTTGTACGGTCGTGCCGCTCAGCACGACGGCGCCCGCGCGGATCATGCCATATCATTGTGAACTTGATATCCCGTTTGACCTGCCTGACAGATGGGGTCGAAAACGGCGATGGGTTAAAGGCGATATGGTGTATTCGGCTGGATTTCACCGTGTGGAGTTGCTTTTGCTTGGCAAGGACAGATCAGGAAAGCGAATTTACCAAACCAGAACGCTGGACACGACAGATATGAAAATGGTTCAGGCATCCGTGTTGCATGGCCTGGCGCTGTCGGATTTGACAAAACACCTGTGAATGACCATATTCAGAATGTCGCGGCTCTGGAAACATCCGCATTAAGACCCTACCAAGGGCCATCAGACCCTCCGGCGATACCAAGCTGTGGTCTGATGATGAAAGACCCCGCTGAAACGCGGGGTTTTTTTCTGTCTGGAACAGGGTGTTTTGACAAGATAACTCCTTTGTATGGCTCCAGCATCTCTCCACATCTCCAGACTGACGCTCTCGCACTTCCGCTCGCACAAGGGTGCGAAGCTGAATGTCGATCCGCGCCCGGTGGCGATCTACGGTCCCAATGGCGCGGGCAAGACCAATATCCTCGAAGCGGTATCGCTGTTTTCTCCGGGGCGCGGCCTCCGCCGGGCGGCGGCGCAGGACATGGCCCGCCGCCCCGAGTCGCTTGGCTGGAAGGTCACAGGCATCCTGCACTCTCTGCATCAGGTCCACGAGGTTGATCTCTGGTCCGAGGATGGCGCCGCCCGTCAGACCAGGATCGATGGCAAGCCTGCCGCGCAAACCGCCCTTGGCCGCATCGCGCGCGTGCTGTGGCTGGTGCCCAGCATGGATCGGCTCTGGATCGAAGGCACCGAAGGGCGCCGCCGCTTTCTCGATCGCTTGACGCTCAGTTTCCGGCCCGATCACGCCGATATCTCGCTGGCCTATGAAAAGGCCATGCGGGAACGCAACCGGCTGCTCAAGGATCAGGTGCGCGATGCCCATTGGTATGTGGCGCTTGAACGGCAACTGGCCGAAACCGGCGCGGCCATTCATGCCAATCGCCTCCATGCGCTTGATCAGTTGCGCGATGCGCAGGCGCAGGCCGAAACCGCCTTTCCCACCGCCGAACTGGACCTGATCTCGACCGAGGCCGAGATGCCGGACACCCCCGCCGATCTGGCCGAGGCGCTGGCCGAAAGCCGGTTTCGCGATCTGGCGGCTGGCCGCACCCTGATCGGGCCGCACCGGGCGGATCTGTATGGGGTCTATGCCGCCAAGGGCGTGCCCGCGCGCGATTGTTCCACCGGCGAGCAAAAGGCCCTTCTGGTGTCGCTGATCCTTGCCAATGCGCGGGCGCTGGCCCGTGATTTCGGCGCACCGCCGCTCTTGCTGCTCGATGAGGTGGCAGCCCATCTTGACGCCGTACGCCGCGCGGCCCTCTATGACGAAATCTGCGCGCTTGGCGCTCAGGCATGGATGACCGGCACCGGGCCGGAACTGTTCTCGGATCTGGGCGACCGTGCGCAGTATATCGAGGTGACCGAAACCGATGGCATCAGCCAGATAGACGAAAGGCCCACGCCGTGACATCACCTGACTTGACCCCGCAGCGCGTGACGCTCATCACCCTTGGTGTGGATGATCTGGACCGCGCCCGATCCTATTACGCGGCGCTTGGCTGGACACCTGGGGATGAAACCGATGGCGTCAGCTTCTATCAGATGAACGGTCTTGTTCTGGGCCTCTTCGGGCGTGCCGCCCTTGCCGCCGATCAGGGCCGGCCCGAGGCGGTACTGGGCACGGGCGCCATCACGTTGGCGCAGAACTTCGCAACCGAGGCCGATGTGAATGCCGCATTCGATGCGGCGCTGGCCGCTGGTGCAACCGCGCTCAAACGTCCTGAAAAGGTGTTCTGGGGTGGGTATTCGGGCTATGTCGCCGATCCGGATGGCCATGTCTGGGAATTCGCGATGAATCCGTTCTGGACCCTGTCCGACGATGGCACCCTCACCCTGACGGCCCCTGCGTGACCCTGACATTGGCTGATCTGGCGCTTTACACCGGCGCGCTTTTGATCTTGTTCCTGACGCCGGGTCCGGTGTGGCTGGCCATGCTGGCGCGCTCCATGTCGGGCGGCTTTCAGGCGGCTTGGCCACTGGCGCTTGGCGTTGTGGTGGGCGACATGCTCTGGCCGTTTCTGGCGATCCTTGGCGTCACATGGATCGTGTCGGTGTTTTCGGGCTTCATGATCGCGCTGCAGGTCCTTGCGGTCCTGATGTTCGTGGGCATGGGGGCACTTTTGATCCGCAATGCCGACCGCTCCATCGCCGCCGACAGCCGCCTGACCCGCCCGGGCAAATGGGCAGGCTTCATGGCCGGTCTGGCGGCAATCCTCGGGAACCCCAAGGCGATCCTGTTCTACATGGGGGTGTTGCCGGGCTTCTTTGACCTCCAGAACATCACACCCGCCGATATCGCGGCCATCGTGTTCTTGTCCTTCGCCGTGCCTTTGGTGGGAAACCTGGCGCTGGCCTTGTTCGTGGACCGCATCCGCCGCGTGATGAATTCCCCCTCCGCGATCCGCCGCACGAACGTGATTTCCGGCTGGCTGCTGATCGGCGTCGGGGTTCTCATCGGGGTGACCTGACCCGCCCTGAGGCGGGAACGACCGCGCTTTGCACCGACGTGATACCGACGGGATACCGACGTTTTGCCGACGCGGTTTTCCGGGCCTTTCCGAAGGGGCCGAATTGTCGGGCGTAACCACAAAATATTGGGGTAAACGCGTGACATCCCCCCTATAAAATCGTATAAAATCAGAAAAGTACGAAGGATGATACGGATGGCCGAAGCAGTACCCTCGCCTGACGAATATGGCGCCGATTCGATCAAGGTTCTCAAAGGGTTGGAGGCCGTCCGCAAGCGCCCCGGCATGTATATCGGCGACACCGACGACGGCTCTGGCCTCCACCACATGGTCTACGAAGTCGTCGACAACGGCATCGACGAAGCCCTCGCCGGCCACGCCGACGCGGTCAACGTCACGATCCACGCGGATTCAAGCATTTCCGTCAGCGACAATGGCCGCGGAATCCCCGTGGAAATCCACGAAGAAGAAGGCGTTTCCGCCGCCGAAGTCATCATGACCCAGCTTCACGCGGGGGGTAAGTTTGACCAGAATTCCTACAAGGTTTCAGGCGGTCTGCATGGCGTCGGTGTCTCGGTCGTCAACGCCCTGTCCGAATGGTTGGAATTGCGGGTCTGGCGCAATGGCAAGGAACATTACGCCCGCTTCGAGGGTGGCTACACGGTCGATCATCTGAAGGTCGTCGGCGATGCCGATGGCCGCAAGGGGACCGAGGTGCGTTTCCTTGCATCGACCGAGACATTCTCGAACCTCGAATACAGCTTTGATACGTTGGAAAAGCGCCTGCGCGAGCTGGCATTCCTGAATTCCGGCGTGCGGATCATCCTGCGTGACGAACGGCCCGCCGAACCTCTGGTGACCGAACTTCACTATGACGGCGGCGTTCAGGAATTCGTCAAATATCTCGACCGCCACAAAACCTCGATGATTGCAGAGCCTATTTCGATCAACGGGGAAAAGGACGGTGTCGGCGTTGAGGTGGCGATAGCATAGAGGGTGTCATGCAAAACATCCAACCTCTCGGCGCGAGATTTAATTTGGGAGAGTGATTCCTCACCAGAAACATAGAGGGTTCTTTTTCCGGTTTTCGCAACGGAACCAGCCACTTGG
>JALQUE010000351.1 GCA_023260815.1 Roseovarius sp. | reverse complement strand
CGACGCGACCGCCACCGACCCCGTGGCCGCGGCGCGCAACCTAGGCGCTGACGCGGTGCGACAACGCCAAAAGGCGCAACGGCGCAGCCGGCAGTTGCGCTAGCCGCCTCGCGCGCCGTGCGGGGCGGGCGGCTACAATTTCGGGTTTTGCACTCAGGCTCTGGTGAACCTGCGGTAATTCAATTCGCCTGACGGGGCGGCGTTCGGGACCATTTTGGTGGTGTGAACGAAGGCTTCCGGCTCGTGGTTGATCCAGACATAGGCACCTGTGTTGTCCATGATGTCCTGCATGCGCACATAGATGTCGTGGCGCTTCTGGGGATCGGTTTCGTTGATGCCTTCCTGATAGAGGCTGTCGTATTCGGGGTCTGTCCAGCGTTCCCAGTTCCAGACGCCGACCTGGTCCGAGGTGAACCATTGCGTCGCTTCATAGGGGTCGGGCGTTGTGCCGAAACGCATGATCCACAATTCCAGGTCTTTCCACGTGTCGCCTTTGCTTTCCTGCCCCATTTCCCAGAACGGTCCGCTGTCGAGCGGCAGGATGGTGACGGTGATGCCCACCTGCATGAGATTTGCCTGGATGATCTGGGCGGCCAGCATACGCTCTTGATTGTTCAGGGTGCGCAAGGTCACTTCAAGGCCGGAAACGCCGGCTTCGTCCAGAAGCGCACGGGCCTTGTCGGGGTCATAGCTGTAGCCGCTGCTGTCGCGCTGACCGGTCAGGCCCGGGCAGATTATGCCGTGCGACTTTGCGGTGGTGCCCGAATAGGCGCCCTGCAGGATCGTATCCACGTCGACCGCGTGCTGGATCGCCTGGCGCACGCGAATGTCCTGCAGTTTGGGATGCTGGGTATTCATACCCATCCACATATATTGCAACTCTCCGGCGACAGCGACCGCCGTGCCTTGGGGCATGTCCTTGATGTAGCGCGCCAAGGTGTCGGCGCCGACTTCGGTGCAATCGAGTTCTTCGGCTTCGAATGCCAGTTCCGCCGCCTTGACTTCGGTGATGACGTTGCATTCCACCCGGTCGAATGCCGGTTTCGGCCCGGTCCAGTCCGGGTTGGCACTGAACACGGCGCGTTGTCCCGGTGTCGCCTCATAGGTGTAGGGGCCGCAGACAGCGGGAAACGACGTGGTGAACTTGCCGCCTGCATCAGCCATCGCCTTCTCGCTCAGGATCGCGCCCGGTCCGTGGCAGAGCGTGATCATGATGAAGGGGGCGAAAGGTTTGCTCAGCACGATGGTGCCCGTGCGATCGCCGGTCACGTCGACGCGCTCCATCGCTTCGAAATATCCCGACCAATCGCTGTCTTTCATGCGCTCGTAGGAAAACTTGACGTCCGAGGCCATCACCGGACCATAGCCGTTGGACCAGACCAGCCCGTCGGTCAGTTCGAAGTCGATATGCGTGGCGTCGCGCTGTTCCAGCTTGGTGACAAAATAGCTCGGTTCCCAAGTGAAGGTGTCGCCGTCGCGGGCATATTGCGCCAGGAACGGCAGACACTGTTTCTGGGCCTCGATCTCGGTGCCGCCGGTCATGAAGCCGGGATCAAGCACGTCATTGTCACCATCGATCCGCAGGCGCAGCGTGCCGCTGGCCTGAGCGAAGGCGGCCGTGGTCCAAGCCGGGGTCAATCCCAGTGCGCCCAAGGCAGCGGTTGTGCCGAGAAATCCCCGGCGGGTCGGTCCTGTTCGTGTCATTTGTGTCTCCTCCCTGGACAATTCCTGACCGGAGCATGGCATAGCGATGGAGCCGGTCAATTTCGCATGGCTTCGCGAATTGGCGCTTTAAAGGCGCCTTTTAGCTTACATATGGTCGCGCGGAATGCGCTCTTCCCAGTGGTGTTGGGCAATCAGAACGTCGCCCTCCCAGGCCTGCAGGTCGGCGGTGATGATGAAATCATCTGACTCCGCACGAAGCAGGGTCCGGGTTTCGGAGCGCACCGACCAATCGCCACGGCTTAGCCCGTAATGCCATTCGGTGCGCCCCCAGGCCGAGGTCACATCCTCCAGCATCACGCCGTATGTCTCGTAGCCTTGCTTATGCAGGGTGATGTCATTGGTCAGCAACCGCGTGATGCCGCCGCCATCAGCGATCTGCATCTGCATGTCACCATTCGCGGCATCCTCGACAATCCGGAAATAGGTCTCTGGCGCGGCAATCTGCTCGGTCGGGGGGGGCGGGCAGGCCACCGGGGCGCCGAAGTCGGCCAAGGTGCTGTCGAGGGCGGCCGCGGCACGCAGCGGCAGTTCGAGCGTACTGCCTTCGGTATGAACACTCAGCGTCACAGGTTCGGGGGCGGGCCAGATCATCGGGAAATAGCTGGTCGACAGCGCCAGCCGCAAGCGATGGCCAGCGGGAAGGGATTGTGCGACGTGCTTCATCGGGACGGTGACATCATAGACCTCACCCGGCACCAGCATCGTGGGGCGGTCATGGCCCTCGCGATGGGTGAGATTGAGAACACCGAAGGACAGGCGCGTGGCGCGGCCATCGGGGTGAACATCGACCAGCCGCGCTGCAACCTGCGCAACGGGCCTGTCCACGCTGAGGCGCAGATGCACATTTGCATCGCCCGCAAAAGCCAGACCTTCTGGCGGTATGTCGATGTCGAAACACAGGCTGCCGGCATCCTCGCGGCGCTGATCCACTGGCGCGTCGCCCGGTGTTGCGTAGCCGCACCATTTGCCCGACGCCATGCCCACTTCGGCAGGGCTTTGGTGATGCAGGACGGCGCTTGTGGACGGGTGTTCCAGGCTCAGGCCGCCGTCTGGTGTCAGGTGGAAAATCGTGCGCGCGATCTGTGGCGATGGCCAGTTTGGTTCGGCGATCCAGTGGCCCGGTCGCGTTGCATGATACCCTTTGGGAGGGACGCTGTCCTGCATGTAAAGGCGCAGCATCGGCTCGTCCATGATGCCGGTATCGCGCCCTTTCAGCCAGTGATCCCACCAGCGCAATTCTTCCTGTAGAAAGCCGATTGCCGGACCGGGTTCGCCCATATGCGGGTAGCGATGCGCCCACGGCCCCACCAAGCCTTTTTTCGGTGCTTGCAGGTTCTCCATCAGCCGGAAAACGCTTCTGCAATACCCGTCGGCCCAGCCTGAGATGGCATAGACCGGAACCTGCACTTTCGACCAGTCCTCGCAGATCGAACCATGCTGCCAGAAGGCATCACGGCGCTGATGCTCGAGCCAGTTCTTCAGCCATAGCCCACTGCCTTCGAGGCGTTCCAGCCACATGTCGCGCCATTTTTCGCCGACATTCGCCGGGTCTGGCGGAAGGGTGTTCCGCCCGAACATGATCGATGCCCAACTCAACTGTTCGCCGAGCAGACAGCCGCCCATATAGTGAATGTCGTCGGCATAGCGGTCATCGGTGGAACACAGCGTCACCACCGCCTTGAGCGCGGGTGGCTGCAATGCTGCGATCTGCAACCCGTTGAACCCTCCCCATGAGATGCCGATCATGCCCACGGTGCCATCGCACCAGCTTTGGTCGGCGATCCATGCGATGGCGTCACAGCCATCCTGCAATTCTTGCGGCAGATATTCGTCGACCATCAGCCCTTCGGAATCGCCTGTGCCGCGAAGGTCAAGCCGGATCACTGCGTAACCGTGAGCGGCCAGATAGGGTTGCATCGAGGCGTCGCGCGCGGTGGTGAAGTCGTTTTTGCGGTAGGGCAGATATTCGAGGATCGCGGGAACCGGTGCGTCCTGTGCCCCCTCGGGCATCCAGATACGTGCGGCGAGCCGGCAGCCATCCGGCATCGGGATTTCCATGTGGTGGATTTCCCTCACGCTATGGGGGTAGCCATCAATCCGCTTCATCGAGTCAGCCTTCCAATCGCCTTGCACCGATGCGGTGCCTCCTGTGGTGGAAAGTCTACGCGGGTCATGCGGGAGAACAATTTCGCGACCATTCGCGAATTGACGCGATGAATGCTTCAATCTAACAATGACCCATGTCTGAAGAATTCCGTCAGAATCTGGCCCTGCTGTGCAGCTACCACCCCTCCATCGCCGAGGTGTGCCGCAGGCTCGAGATCAACCGCCAGCAATTCAATAAGTACCTTGCGGGCGTGTCGCATCCATCGCGGCGCAACATGCGTCGACTCTGTGATTTCTTCGGCGTATCGGAATCCGAACTTTTGATGGAGCCTCAGCAATTCGAGGACATCGTCGCGCTCAAACGCAAGCCCCTCCAGCAGGAGGCGCTTAGCAAGCCGCTGCGTCATCTCGACAGGTTATATCAGCACAGCCACGATCTGGAAAAATACCTGGGGTTCTATTTCAGGTACTTCTACTCATTCGGAAATCCGGGGAAGGTCATTCGCTCGCTCGCGCTGATCTATCGAGAGGACAACAGG
>JALQUE010000310.1 GCA_023260815.1 Roseovarius sp. | reverse complement strand
TCGAACCCGGCGCCTTCCATCATCATCGACACGAGGTTCTTGCCGATGTCGTGGATGTCGCCCTTGACTGTGCCGATCACCATCGACCCCATGCGCGGCGCACCGGTTTCGGCCAGAAGCGGCTTGAGGATGAACATCCCGCCTTTCATCGCGTTGGCGGCCAGCAGCACTTCGGGGACGAACAGGATACCGTCGCGGAAATCCTTGCCGACGATGGTCATGCCACCCACCAGTGCCTCGGTCAGGACGCGGTAAGGCGCCCAACCACGACCCAGCAGGATATTGACGCTTTCCTCGATCTCTTCCTTGAGGCCGTCATAAAGATCGTCCCACATCTGTTCGACGAGTTCCTCGTCGCTGAGATCTGCCAGGATGATGTCGTCTTGGTCTTCCGACATGGCCGGTTTCCTTGCTCTGGTGGCGCTTGCGCGCGCGATTGGCTATTGTCTGGGCGCAGCTATCGTCAATTTGTCGCAGATGGACTTTCCGAATTGCGACACTGGCCGCCCTTGTACCGACCTATAGACCGGAATTGCAGGGGTTGGGCGTGAAAACTTATCATGAACTATATGCTGTTGTTGCAAGTGTTCCCTGAATGTTCCAATTTCGGGGAATGGAACGCGATATCAGCATCAATCCTGGCCAAAGGGTGATCGGGCGGGGGGCGACGTGCAATACAGCCGGGCGCCATGAACGGTATGCGCGTGTCTTTGACAGTGACGGCTGGGACCGGGAATCGGACGAGGGGACGGTGCTGCGCACCGAACTGCGCGAAGAGGTGCCGCGCCGGATGATCACCTATAACCGCTCACCTGATCTGCCGTTCGACCGGTCGATCAATCCCTATCGCGGATGCGAGCATGGCTGCGTTTATTGCTTTGCGCGGCCAAGCCATGCGTGGCTTGGGTTGTCGGCGGGCCTGGATTTCGAGACACGGCTGGTGGCCCGACCCGACGCCCCGCGCGTTCTGGCGCGGGAATTGCGCAGCCGGTCCTACAAGGTGGCACCGATCGCCATCGGCACGAACACCGACCCCTATCAGCCGATCGAAAAGGACAAGCGTATCACACGGGCTTGTCTTGAGGTGCTGTCGGAGTGCGGGCATCCGGTGGCCATCGTGACGCGCGGCACGTTGATCGAACACGATATCGACATTTTGGCCGGAATGGCGGCGCGGGGGCTTGTGCGGGTTGGGGTGTCGGTCACCACGTTGGATGCGGGGCTGGCCCGGCGGATGGAGCCGCGCGCCCCATCGCCCAAGCGGCGGCTCGCGATGATTGCCCGGCTGAGTGAGGCCGGCATTCCGGTACGGATCATGGCATCCCCGATGGTGCCGGGGCTGAGCGACCACGAGCTTGAAGGGATCTTGCAGGCGGGCAGGGACGCGGGCGCGCGGGCTGCGAGCTGGATCATGCTGCGCCTGCCGCTGGAAGTGGCGCCGCTGTTCCGGCACTGGCTTGAAACACAGTATCCGGACCGCGCGGGCCGCGTCATGGGGCTGGTGCGCGAGATGCATGGCGGGCGCGATTACGATGCCGACTGGGGGCGTCGGATGCGCGGGCAAGGGCCGTATGCGGACTTGGTGGCGCAGAGGTTTCGCGTGGCGGCCCGGCGGCTTGGGTTGGACCAGCCGCAGCCGGCGTTGCGCTGCGATCTTTTCCGGCCGCCGGAGCGGCCGGGGGATCAGCTTGCGTTGTTCTGAGACGGGTCAGCCGCGGCGACGGCCACGGCGTTCGCGCTTGGGGCCGTCGTCGTCATCGCCGGTGCCGTCAGCCGCGGATGAGAACGGGCCAAGCGCCTCGGTGATCTGATCGAGGGTGGGGCGGTCGCCGCGCGGACGGGTCGACAGGGCCTCGTGCATCTTTTCGAGATGCTCGGCGGTGGTGCCGCAGCAGCCGCCGATGATCGTCGCGCCGCTATCGCGCGCCAGCACGGCGTAATCGGCCATCAGTTCGGGTGTCCCGTCATAATGGATGTGCCCGTCGTGATATTTCGGGATACCTGCATTACCCTTGGCAATGATCGGGCGGTCGGTGCCCTGGGCCGCAAAGCCAAGAACGGTCCGCAGAAGATCCGATGCGCCGACGCCGCAATTGGCGCCATAGGCCAGCGGCGGGGTTCCCAGACCTTCAACGAGGTTGACCATGTCGGCAGAGGTCAGGCCCATCATCGTGCGACCGGCTGTGTCAAAGCTCATCGTGCCGCACCACGGCATGCCCGCCAGTTTGAAGGCTTCGGCGGCGGCCTTGTATTCCTCGGGGGCTGAAATGGTTTCCAGCCACAGCACGTCTGCGCCGCCTTCCTTGAGGCCCTCGGCCTGTTCGTGGAAGATTTCCACGGCAAGCTCGTGGGTGAGTGCGCCCATCGGAGCCATGATTTCACCGGTCGGGCCGACCGAGCCTGCGACGATCACGGTGCGGTCGCGCTTGTCGGCGACCTCGCGGCCGATTTCGGCGGAGATGCGCGACAATTCACGGGCGCGTTTCTCGGCGCCGTGCAGTTTGAGGCGGGCGGCGTTGCCTCCGAAGGAATTGGTGAGGAAGATGTCGCTGCCCGCATCCACGGCCAATGTGTAAAGCCGGGTGATCCGGTCGGGGTGTTCATCGTTCCACATCTCGGGTGCATCGCCGGATTCGAGCCCCATGTTGAACAGATTGGTTCCCGTCGCACCGTCGGCCAGAAGCCAGTCACGGGTTTTCAGCAGTTTGGACAGGGCATTCGTCATCTGTGGGGCTCCTTGATAAAGCGTTTCGCGAAAAACCTTACTCACAGGTTTTCGTGAAATGCAGTGCTCCGTTCAATCGTTGTATGTGTTCCGTCTTTAGCTGATGCCTCAGGTTAACGGCGGAACGCTTCAGGTTGCGCAGGGATGTCTCATGTTTGGCAGATATGCGCAAATTCATTTTGCTCAACTCGGACCTGAGCGGCAGTCCGATTGGCGGGCGCCTTGCGGCAAAGAAAAACGGGCGCGCCGGGTATTATGGGCGGCCCGTTGAACGTGTTCAGCGGCTTGAAGCGGTCTCAGACCTCTTTCATGAGCTGGTCCTTGGCGATCAGCATAAGCTGGTCCATCTTGCCGCGGATGGTATCGGCGTCGGCCAGATCGCCCAGATCCCCGGCGACCTTGCGCACCACATCCTCGTGGCCGGCTTCTTCGAAATCCGACAAAACGACCTCCTTGGCGTAGGCGTCGGCATCCGCGCCGGTCTTGCCCAGAAGTTCGGCGGCCCACAGGCCCAGAAGCTTGTTGCGACGGGCCTCGGCGCGGAATTTCATTTCCTCGTCATGGGCGAATTTGTTTTCGAATGCGTTTTCACGATCGTCAAAAGTGCTCATTGGCGGGTTTCCTCAGCAGGCGTTGGGGTTTTCCAAGGTATGCAACTCAATCCGCGCAAGAGCAAGGGCCGAACGCGTTCTTGCGACAATCCGAGGCATAGACTAAGACAGCGCTGAGACCAGAGGGGAGTCGGCCCCGGTCCAGAGACGGAGTCTGCATGGCGCGGCGCAAGAAAATTTACGAAGGCAAGGCGAAAACACTGTACGAGGGCCCCGAGCCGGGAACGCTTGTCCAGTACTTCAAGGATGACGCGACCGCCTTCAATGCCGAAAAGCGGGATGTGATCGAGGGCAAGGGTGTGCTGAACAACCTGCTGTCGGAATATTTCATGCTTGGCCTGACCAATATCGGTATCCCAAATCATTTCCTGAAGCGGCTGAACATGCGCGAGCAGCTGGTGCGCGCCTGCGAGATCGTGCCGCTTGAAATCATCGTGCGCAATTATGCGGCGGGCACCATGGCCAAACGGCTTGGCATGGACGAGGGCACGCAATTGCCGCGTCCGATCGTGGAATATTGCCTCAAGGACGACAAGCTGGGCGATCCACTGGTCACCGAGGAACATATCGCCGCCTTCGGATGGGCCAGCCAGCAGGATATGGACGATATCCTGAGCCTTGCGCTGCGCGTCAACGATTTCCTGTCGGGGGTCATGTATGGCGTCGGCATTCGTCTGGTGGATTTCAAGATCGAGATCGGCCGCGTCTATGAGGGGGATTTCCAGCGTCTCATCGTCGCTGACGAGATCAGCCCCGATAGCTGTCGCCTGTGGGACATCGAGACCGGTCAGAAATTGGACAAAGACGTGTTCCGCCGCGATCTGGGTAGTCTTACGGACGCCTATACCGAAGTGGCCAACCGGCTTGGCGTGATGCCCAAGGGCGCCACACCGATGAACCGCCCGACGTTGATCAACTGATCGCGCGGCCAAAGTTGCGGCGGCGCAGCGCGTTGCCTGAAGATACAGGAAGACGACCATGAAGGCACGAGTGCATGTGATGCTTAAGAACGGTGTTCTGGACCCGCAGGGCGAGGCCGTGCGGCACGCGCTTGGCCAGCTTGGGTTCGACGGCGTAGAGGGTGTCCGGCAAGGTAAGGTGATCGAACTGGATCTGGCCGAGAGCGATGCTGAAAAAGCCCGCGCCACGGTGACCGAGATGTGCGAGAAACTGCTCGCGAATACGGTCATCGAAAGCTACAGCGTGGAGATCGCCTGATGCATGCGGCCGTCATCGTATTTCCCGGATCGAACTGCGACCGGGACATGGCCATGGCCTTCGAGAGGGCAGGCGCCAAGGTGTCGATGGTCTGGCACAAG
>JALQUE010000239.1 GCA_023260815.1 Roseovarius sp. | reverse complement strand
TTGATCTCGACGAAATCATTCTCGATCTCAAATGCGCGGTTTCGGGCGCGGGGCGGGCTCTCAAGGAAAACCTGCTTCATGCAGAGCTTTCCGAGGGCTATCACGCCTATGCGGTCGGCGGCACGCACCGGCATCTGGGTGAGTTCGATCAGGAGTTCAGCGCAGTTGCGGGGCGCGATGTGCATATCCAGTTCACCCCGCATCTGATCCCGGCCAATCGGGGCATTCTGGCCACCGGATATGTCAAGGGCGAGGCGGGCGCGATCCATGGCGCATTGGCGCAAGCCTATGAGGCTGAGCCGTTCATCGAGCTGTTGCCGATGGGCGAAACCCCGAGCACCCGGCATGTGCGGGGCAGCAACTTTTGCCATATCGGCGTGGTGGCTGACCGCATCCCCGGCAAGACGCTGGTGATCGCGGCGTTGGATAACCTGACAAAAGGTAGCAGCGGTCAGGCTTTGCAGAACGCCAACCTGATGTTAGATATTAGGGAAACCGAAGGTCTGATGTTGGCCCCGGTATTCCCTTGATCTGAGCGGGCCGCGCCATGAAATCGCTGAAAAAGAAACGCCGTATCCAGATTGTCGCCATTGCGACGGTGGCTTTGGTGATCTCGACCGCATTGATCGGGTATGCGATGCGAGACGGGATCAATTTCTTTCGCTCGCCCAGTCAGGTGATCGCCGAGCCGCCGAGCCCCACGGAAGTGTTCCGCATCGGCGGTCTGGTCGAAGAGGGCAGCATCGTGCGCGGCGAGAGCGAGACGGTGCGCTTCAACGTGACCGATGGCGGGGCCGTGGTGACGGTGACCTACAAGGGGGTTCTTCCCGATCTGTTCGAGGAGAATCAGGGCATGGTGGGCACTGGCCGGTTGGAAGACGGCGTGTTCGTGGCGTCGGAGATCCTGGCCAAGCACGACGAGAATTACATGCCCAAGGAAGTGGTGGATGCGCTGAAGGAACAGGGCATCTACAAAGACCCCGAAGGCAACATTCGCCCCATCGACGGCACCAGCGGAAGCTGATCCGCCCTTGAGGCGTCTGCCCCCTGCGCACGGTGGTGCAGGGAGGCGTTAACCTTGTGGTGAGAGCCTTGGCCTGTCGTTCATGACAGGTAACAGGGGCCGCCATGCCGGATATTTCAGACATCGCCCGAGAGATCGTCGCCCGAGAGGGTGGCTTCGTCAACGACCCCGACGATCCGGGGGGCGCCACGAACCATGGTGTCACGATCCACACGATGCGCCGCTTGGGGCTGGATCTGGATGGGGACGGGGATGTGGATGTGGCCGATGTGCGCGGCATGACGCGCGACCGGGCCGAGGCGATCTTCATCGAGCATTATTACCGCCGCACGCGGGTCGATGCCTTGCCCGAGGTTCTGCAGGCCAGTGTGTTCGACATGTATGTGAACGCAGGTGGCAATGCGGTGCGTCTGTTGCAGCGGATGTTGCGCGAGATGGGGCAGGAGGTGGCGGTGGATGGCGTGATCGGCCCGCAGACCATCGCGGCGGCCGATGCCGCCTGGCGGGCGGCGCCCGATCATCTGGCGGATGCCTATGGGATCGCACGGCGCAATTATTACCTGCGGCTGGCCGATCAGCGGCCTGCGAGCCGGAAATACGCCCGCGCGCGCAGCGGCGGCAAGGGCGGCTGGATACGTCGCGCCGAGGCGTTCATCGCGCCGCGGTTTCATCTGAGCGACGCGGAATTTCGGGACAGGGTGGCATCATGGGGTTGATCGAGACGGTATTGGGGCTGGTGTTCGGCTCGGGGCGCAATGTGGTGGCCGAGACCGCGCAGGTGTTCCGAGAGAACGCCGAGGCCGGAGCCACACGGGACGCGGCGCGCAGATCGCAGGCGTTGGAGCAGTTCGGCGCCGAGTTCGCGCCGCCCGACCGGGGGCTGTTCGACCGGATCATGGACGGGGTGAACCGGCTGCCGCGCCCGGCGATGGCCATTGGCACGCTTGGGCTGTTCGTGGCGGCGATGGTCGATCCGGTATGGTTTGCGGCAAGGATGCAGGGAATCGCGCTGGTGCCCGAACCGCTGTGGTGGTTGCTGGGCGTGATCGTCAGCTTTTATTTCGGGGCGCGGCACCAATTGAAGGGGCAGGAGTTTCAACGCTCGATCGCGGCGACGATGGTGCGGGTGCCGCAGGTGACCGACAATCTGGCACGGCTGAGGGCGCTTGACGCGCAAAGCCCCGGTGTGGCGGCCAGCGGCCCGGATGCCGATCTGGCGCGCGAGGCGGTGAGGCCGTCGGACAACCCCGCGCTGTCGGAATGGCGAAGCCGCAGCCGCCGCACCCGCCGCGCCCGCGACGAGGTGGACCGCTGAACGCGCGACCCGCGACAATGTGATCATCGGCCCGTGTCGAATCCCGTTGGCCCGGGCGGGGTAAAAAGACTATCATACCGGCATGATTACAGAGCTTGGCCACTTCGCCCTTATCCTCGCCTTCCTTGTCGCCTGTGTTCAGGCGATTGTTCCACTTATCGGCGCGCATCAGCGATGGCCGGGCTGGATGGCCGTTGCGGCCCCTGCTGCGAATGTGCAGTTCCTGCTGACGGCGGCCTCGTTTGCGGCGCTGACCTATGCGTTCGTGATGTCGGATTTCTCGGTTCGGCTGGTGACGATCAACAGCCATTCGGACAAGCCGTTGCTGTACAAGGTCACCGGCGTGTGGGGCAATCACGAAGGTTCGATGTTGCTGTGGGTGCTGATCGTGACGCTGTTCGGGGCCTTTGCCGCGTGGTTCGGGGGCAATCTGCCGCCGACATTGCGGGCGCGGGTCCTGTCGGTGCAGGCGATGGTGGGGGTGGCGTTTTTCGCGTTCATCCTGTTCACGTCCAATCCGTTCCTGCGGATGCAGGTTGCGCCCTTTGACGGGCAGGATCTGAACCCGCTGTTGCAGGATCCCGGCCTCGCGTTTCATCCGCCGTTTCTGTACCTGGGGTATGTCGGCCTTTCGATGACGTTCTCGTTCGCGGTGGCGGCCCTGATCGAAGGGCGCGTCGATGCGGCCTGGGGGCGGTGGGTGCGGCCCTATACGTTGGCGGCGTGGATTTTCCTGACCATCGGGATCGGTCTGGGCAGTTGGTGGGCGTATTACGAGCTGGGCTGGGGCGGATTCTGGTTCTGGGATCCGGTCGAGAATGCCAGCTTCATGCCTTGGCTGATCGCGGCGGCGCTGCTGCATTCCGCCATCGTGGTGGAAAAGCGGGAATCGATGAAAAGCTGGACCATCCTGCTGGCGATCATCGCCTTCGGCTTTTCGATGATCGGGGCGTTCATCACGCGGTCGGGGGTTCTGACGTCGGTGCATGCGTTCGCCACGGACCCCGAGCGGGGGATGTTCCTGCTGATGATCACGGCGGTGTTCATGCTGGGCGGTCTGACGTTGTTTGCGGCGCGGGCCAATGTGTTGCAGGCCAAGGGCGTGTTTTCGGTGGTCAGCCGCGAATCGTTCCTGGTGGCCAATAACGTCCTGCTGGCGGTTGCGGCTTTCGTGGTGTTTGTCGGCACGATCTGGCCACTGGTCAGCGAGATGCTGTTCGATCGCAAGCTGAGCGTGGGCGCCCCGTTCTTCAACATGGCCTTCACGCCCTTCATGGTGGTTCTGGGCCTGATCTTGCCGGTGGGTGCGATGCTGCCGTGGAAACGCGGCAATCTGGGCAAGACGATCCGGCCCTTGCGCACGGTCTTTGTGCTGTCGGTCGCGGTGGGTGTTCTGGCCTGGGCGATGCAGACCGGACGCAGCGGGCTTGGCCCGGTGGGCCTGTTCCTTGCGGCATGGTTGGTGTCGGGGGCGGCTGTGGACCTGTGGAGCCGGACCGGGCGCGGTGAGAACCGCTTTGGCCGGTTGGCCCGTCTGCCGAGGGCGGATTGGGGCAAGGCCGTGGCCCATGCCGGGTTCGGCATCACGATTGCCGGGGTCGCTGCGATGATGGCCTGGGAAACCGAGGATATCCGCGTGGTGCAGGAGGGCGAGACGTTCGAGCTGTCGGGCTTCACGCTGGTTCTTGAGGATGTGCAGCAGGTGCAGGGGCCAAACTATGCCTCGACCATGGCGCAGGTGAGCCTGTCGCGCGACGGGCGCGAGATTGCGACGCTCTATCCTGAAAAGCGGTTCTATCCGGTGGCACGGATGCCCACCACCGAGGCGGCGCTGGATATCGGGTTTTGGCGCGATGTCTATGTGGTGATCGGTGATCCGCAGAGCAATGGCGGTTGGGCGGTGCGGACGTACTACAAGCCGCTGGCCAACTGGATCTGGGGCGGGTCGATCCTCATGGCGCTTGGTGGCGCGCTGAGCCTGACCGACAGACGCTATCGGATCGCGGCGGGCGCGCGCAAGACGCCGACCGTGGCGGGCGGGGTGCCGGCGGAATGAAACGCCTGATCCTGAGCCTTGTGCTGTGCCTTCTGTGGGCGCCTGTGGCGGCCGTGCAGCCCGACGAGGTGCTGGACGATCCCCGCCTGGAAGAGCGGGCGCGGGAGATTTCGGGCGGTCTGCGCTGTCTGGTGTGCCGCAACGAGAGCATTGACGATTCCAATGCCGAATTGGCCCGCGACATGCGGCTTCTGGTGCGCGAGCGGCTGCTGGCCGGTGACAGCGACGACGAGGTGATACAGTTCATCGTGGACCGCTATGGCGAATATGTGCTGTTGCAGCCCAAGGCGACGGGCGCGAACCTGGTGCTGTGGCTGGCGGGGCCGCTGATGTTGCTGGTGGGGGCCGGGATCGGCTGGTCCTATCTGCGGCGGCGGTCGCAGGCCGAGGAAGCGCCCAAAGACGTGCTGAGCCAGCAAGAGGCGGACCGCCTGCGCGAGATCATGAAGGACTGACGCGCGGTTCGG
>JALQUE010000194.1 GCA_023260815.1 Roseovarius sp. | reverse complement strand
GTTTTTGGTCGGTTGCGCAACCGCTTCAAGTTGGGTTTAGCGTCACGAAATTTTATTACAATACTCGCGGTAAAAGAATACTTTTGCATGCCAAATCAACGTAAGGCGATGAGGGCTTGTAAACGGCGTGTAGATGCATCTTTGCCTAGAATCATATTAAGTAATTGTTTATATTGTATTATTTTTCGTGAAATATATTCAAATATTGTCATGTTCGGCTTCAATTGATCCGGCATTTTGAGAGTAATAAAATTTCGCACTTTTTTATTCCCGGAAGGGTTCGAGTCAGAACTTCTCTCTCTGCCCGCACCGTTTCCTGGGGGCGAATCACTCTCTGGATCGGCCTGCTTCATGCGCGTTTCTGGAGGTTGGATGTCGCGATAGGAGCCTTGGTGGAATTAGGCGGCGCTGCCGTCACACAAGGCCGGCATTGCCAGGCGGGCAGGTGTCAACAGTCGGCTCGGTCGAAATGCGACTGTCTCCGGCGTCTTCCCATCCAAGCTGGACGCGACCGGAGTAGCGCCAAGGTTTGCCGGTCTCGTTAGTATTGTCTTGACGTTTGCCGCGGAGGATTGGTGATTGGCCCCAGTGACACACGAATTGTCAGGATGCATCCTTGGGAACGGGGACGTGAACAACGACAGAGTTCAGGATTTTGGTCATCTCGACCTGACCTGCATCATGTCCCAGGCCGTGCACCGGCAAAGGCCGAGAGCGTCCGTGTCTGAAGCGGCTCACGACGTCGGTTCAACCTTTTGGATGGGTGATACGCGATAGATAAGCTGCGCATCCGTTTGCGATGCGTGCGTGTCTGCTTGGGCTTGCAGGGCGCCGTGATGTGGAGACTTCACGCATACCGGATCGGTCGCAGAAGCATCCCCGACAAGGGCCATCGCCTGACATCTGCAGCCACCAAAATCAACCAGTCTCCGGTCGCATGATTTGCAGGGCTCCTGCATCCAGTCCGTGCCGCGATAAGCGTTGAACGCTGACCCGTTATACCAGATGTCGTCCAGTGATTTTTCGTGAACCCGATCGAACTTCAGGTGCGGAATGGTCTGTGCGGCATGGCAAGGCAATACTTGACCATCCGGAGTCACGTTAAGGCCCGTCGTTCCCCAACCTCCCATACAGCGCTTGGGAAAGTCGTCGTGATAATCGGCGGGAACATAGTCGATCACCAACTGACCTTTCAGTGCGGCGCGGGCTTCTGCCACGATACGGCTTGCTGTTTGGGCCTGTTCGCGCGTCGGCATCAAACCATCCCGATTTTTCAGCGCCCAGCCATGAAATTGCACAGTGGCGACTTCGATACGTCGAGCGCCCATCTCTTGCGCCATTTCGATGGCTCGGGGCAACTGATGCAGGTTCCGCCGGTGCAGGACTGCATTGAGCGTCAGGGGGAAACCGATCTCACCAATCCATTGGGCGACTTGCATCTTGCGCGCGTACCCCCCTTTGTACCCGCCTATTTCGTCCGCCATTTCAGGGGTCGTGCCTTGAAGTGAAAGCTGAATATGGTCCAGCCCGGCTTTGTCCAGGTCGCCAAGACGGCGTTCGGTCAGGCCGATGCCTGACGTGATCAGATTGGTATAAAGCCCTGCTTTGCGGGCGGCGGACACAAGATCGATCAGATCGCGGCGCGATGCCGGTTCGCCCCCGGACAGATGCAGTTGCAACACGCCAAGCCGTGCCGCTTCGTCGAACACGCGGGCCCATGTCTGCGTGTCCAGTTCACTGTCTTGTCGCGCCATTTCGATCGGGTTCGAGCAGTAGGGGCAAGACAGTGGACAGCGATGCGTCAATTCAGCCAGCATCGCTATGGGGGCGGGTATTTTCATTCTGTCACATCCAAAAACCGCCGATTGCGAAGGGCCGTCAAGAATTCGGCGCTATCCTGGGCAATCTGTTCGACCGGCGTTCCAAACTTCGTGGACAAAGCCGCAGTTATGTCTCCAAAGTTACGACGTCCATCGACCTCGTTCAGAATGGCGTGGCCGATCCCATCAAGCGTTACCGCCCGTTCGGGGGCCAAAAGCACCCATGTATCGCGGACGTGATCGAAATGCAGGCGCACACCGCGCGGCATGGCTGGAACCTCGTGGGCCAACATCACGACGCCCTTTTCAAAAGCAAACCTTCGCCGGGTTGCCAGGCGCCTGGTGGGATGCGTGCGGGCTCTACATACGCGCCCCAAAGAGCGTCAAGTTGCGCCCAAAGCACGTCGGTCTTGAACGCCAGGGCATTTGCCGCGGCATCCTGCTTTTCAGCCGTATCCGCATGATCGAGCACCCAAGCAAGGCCAAAGGCCACATCCTTTGGGGCCTCTTTGAGGCGCGTTTGGAAATAACTGAGGGAACTGTCGTCTGCGAAGTCGTAATTCTTCAAAAGCCCTTCGATCCTGTTCGCGTGGATTTTTGGGGCAAAAAGCTCGGTCAGTGATGATGCAACGGCCTCGAGCAGGGATTTTTCACGCACAAAATGCAGATAGGCATCACAGGCAAACCGTGTGCCGGCCAGAACCCCCTTGCGCGAGGCGACATAGTCTGGGTCCAGCCCGACGGCCTCGGCCAAACGCATCCAGCGCCGAATACCGCCCTCGTTCTCGGCTGTGCCATCGTGGTCTTCCATCCGGGACCTCCAGGCGCGGCGCAGGGCGGGATCTTCGACACGGCTCATGAAGGCGGCGTCCTTCATGGGGATCGTATGCTGGTAATAATACCGATTGATCACCCAGGCCCTGACCTGATCAGCGCTGCATCCTCCATCATGCAACAGCGTGTGAAACGGATGCAGATCATGATATCGTTCAGCGCCGATCTTGCGGAGCCGGGCTTCGAAATCCTCGCGGGTCTGGGTCATGCAACAATCTCCATTCCGTCTTGTCCGATAATCCATCCCGCCGCTCGCGCTTGTGCGTTTTCGGTCGAATCCGGGCGCAGAACCGGGTTGGTATTGTTCATATGCACAAAAATCTTCTGTCCGATGGTCAGTGTTTTAAACGCTTCAATGGAACCGGCCGGGCCACTCATCGACATGTGGCCCATGCGCTGCCCGGTTTTTTGACCAAGCCCTGCCTGGATCATTTCGTCATCCTGCCAAAGTGTGCCGTCGAAAAACACCATATCTGCCCCATCGAGCCGATGGCGCAGATCGTCGTTCAGATGCGCACAGCCTGGTATATAAAATGCGCGCGCTGTATCGGTTTCAAGCGCAACGCCGACAGTCTGTTCACCGATCAGGTCGGTTTGAACCTCGTCCCCCTCAAGATACAGCGGCACCTTGCCGGGCACAGCGAACAGCGTTGCCGTGATACCTGGGACAAGATTGAACGGCGTATCCAGCTTGATCGACGCACGCGTCACGACACGATGGTTGAGTGCATCGAAAATAGGGTTTTGCGTGAGAACATCATGAATGCCCTGGGTTGCGAACAACGTGAATGGTTGCATCTCACGCAGTGTCAGCAGGCCGGCCACGTGGTCTATGTCACCGTTGGTCACCAGAACCGCATCAAGCGGCAGTGTCCTGAGGTCGGTGGGATGAAGAGCCTGCGTTTGGGCCATTTGCACCCTGATGTCAGGGGAGGCATTCAGGACCGCCCAGTGGTCACCTGTTGCGGTGACAGCGATCGAGGACTGGGTCTGTGAGGGAATTTTACCTGCGCGCGCCAAGTTGCAGTTGCGGCATCCGCAATTCCATTGCGGTAAGCCACCCCCGGCAGCGGCACCCAAAAGACGCGCGCGGAACGCCATTATAACACCTCCCGCGCGCTTTGATGATTAGAACAGAACTTCGCGATCTTCGTCGAAGTCAGGCCCGTACATGTTGATTTCCATGCCGCACTCGATTTCGCGAATAATAGGCTTTGCCCATGCCATTGTGTTTCTCCTCCGATTGCACACACCCAAAAGATGACAATTTGTGTAATGTAATGCGAGTCTTATTTTTGTGATCTGCTGAGACTGTATGTCATATCGGACGCTGTCATGCGCCAAGATGTGTGCCCGAGAACGAAACTACGGCGACGGAGCGTCCTGATTTATGCACGGATATCCAAGTTAAAAAGTGATTGTGAGGGCGGTCGGAAAACATCGACGCAATTTTTGTTGTTCGATCTCTCGCCTGATGGACGCATGTCGAAACTGTTTTTCTGCGGTGATCGGCTTTGGTCGCCGTGACCAGAAACGTGGCCGCCTGCGTGGATAGCCAAGCACAACCTGACATCCGCGTTTGAGCACTTGGCGGCGTCAGCAGCCACCCGGATACAGCCAAAAGGCCAAGCCAAAGGATCAGCGCAGTACCCCAGGTGTTCCGCATCAACGCATCTGCGCCTTGGGGCCTGCGATCACCGTTATGTCTTGCGTTTCATCAGCCCCCGGGCCGGATCGTACCCCCATAAGGCAAGCGCGCAAAACACCACCGTGCTGCCCGCCACCCAAAGCAACGCCCCCCAGTTCACCTGCAGGTAAAGCGAAAATCGGATCAGTTCCACGGCATGTGTGAATGGATTCAAGCCGCAGATGTAGCCCAGCAAGGGCGAGCTTTCGGTCATGTGCCACAAGGGATAAAGAGCCGATGACAAGAAAAACATCGGAAAAATGACAAAATTCATCACTCCGGCGAAGTTCTCAAGCTGTTTGATGAGGCTCGATAGCAAAAGCCCGATCGCACCCAGCATGAGGCCCGACAGGAACAGGCTGGGCAGCACGGCGACATATCCCCAAGCCGGCAAGACGATGCCGGCCGCCGCAGCGATTGCAAGAAAAGTATAGACCTGCAGGATCGAAATCAGCGTTGCACCGATCAGTCGACAGATCAGCAACCACCAGCGCGGAAACGGGCTGGTGAGCAATAGCCGCATTGATCCCATCTCGCGATCATACACAAGACTGAGCGACGATTGCATGCCGTTGAACAGCAGCACCATCGCGCACAAACCGGGCACGATATATGTCTCGTAGGTGATATTTGTCTGGTAGGGCGGGATGATGGACAGGCCAAGCGCCGCCCGAAACCCTGCGGCAAAAATAAGCAACCAGACGACCGGGCGCACAAGCGCGGCGATGAAACGTTCACGCTGATGGACAAAGCGCAGAAACTCGCGGCCTATGATGGCCTGTGTTACGCGAAGGAAAGCTGTCATGCCGACGTTCCGGTCAGTGACAGGAACCAATCCTGAAGCGTGTGGTCTCCGCGGCTTTGGCCAGCAAGACCACGATGCAAGATGCGGCCCTGATCCAGCACCAGCAGATCATCCTCGTCGCGCACCTCATCCGTAAGGTGCGTCGCCCAAAGAACGCACAGACCGGTCGTGATCAAGTCATGCACATGTTCTGTGATCCCCTGACGGGCGGCAGCATCAAGTCCGACGGTCGGCTCGTCCAGCAAAAGAACTTGGGGGTCATGCAAGAGGGCGCGTGCCAGCTCTGTGCGTCTGCGGTGCCCACCATTCAGGACACGCGCCTTTTCATCCGCTCGCTTGCGCATATCCAAACGGTCAAGCGCGACATCGATCCTTCCGGGAACCTCGGTTTTGGGGATGCCTTGCAGCGCCGCGAAATAAGCGAGGTTCTGGCGCACCGATAGGCTCAGGTCCAAGGTGGATTGTTGAAATACGATACCCAGCTTGCCAAGGGCTTTGCGCGGTTCGCGCCGCAGATCATGTCCCGCAACCGAAATCGTCCCCTGCGAAGAGACGAGGAGCCGTGTCAAAAGCGCGATCAAGGTTGATTTGCCTGCGCCGTTCGGCCCCAGAAGGGCGCAAAAACGGCCGTTCTGAACCGTGAACGAAACGTCATCCAGCACCGTTTTCGCGCCATAGCGGAAGCTGAGATTCTCAACGGTCAGTCCGTGTGTCACGATGCTTTGCCTTGTCCTGTCATTCAGTGGTCCTTGGTCCTGCACAAATCTTTGGACCTGTGCGGTCAAAGAGCCTGTCTGTCTGCGATACGGTGTGGATCAGGATATGCAAAGTTTTTTGTCCAGCCATGTCGCGATCCGGCCCTCCTGTTCTGTATACCTGTCTGGCTGATGCGCCTCTGGATATGCGCCATTGGACCTTGGGAACACCAGTCATTCGGCTTTCCTTTTGCGTCCTCTGGGCAGAGGGTCGGACGGTCACGATGTCTGGTTGAACGTCCGACAGCGCGATTGGACATCACGTGATCGGGCCGCGGGGCCGACGCCTTCAGGGGGTGGGGGCCATGAAATGGCGCGTTGCCTTGGAAAACAGTTCTGCCTGCGATGAAATGCCCAGTTTCGAGTAGGCGTTGTGACGGTGGACTTTGACCGTTCCTTCTGAAATTCCAAGATAAGCCGCCGCTGAGGGCGTCGAATGGCCTTGCAGGATCAGCTGAACGATTTCCGCTTCTCGTGGGCTCAGAATATGTTTGCCGAACTCTTGCAATCTGTCTTCAAGCACATGCGGATCACGGGGCGCTTCCTGTGCGGTCGTGGGAACCCAATGCCTGAGTGTGGCTGCGGCAAGTACGGGAAATAGCGCCTGTAACAGACCCAGATCGCGCGACGAGAAGCGGACCTGACGACTTTGACGGGCCAAGGATACAATGATCCAGTGATCGTCACTTTCCCGGATCAGCAGGCCGATTTCATCGCTGATACGGATGTTGCGATAGAACGTTCGGTAATATTCCGAGCGAAAGAATGCCTCGGGTGCCAGATCGAGTGTTCTGTAGGCACCCTGAGCTGTGTCGGCCTTGCAGGCCAGATAGAGCGGGTCCAGCAGATAGGGTCCGGTGGCGTAGAACTGCACTGAAATGGCGGCCTGCACATCGTCCAGATCGTG
Organism: Roseovarius sp.; assembly: GCA_023260815.1. Lineage (GTDB taxonomy): Bacteria > Pseudomonadota > Alphaproteobacteria > Rhodobacterales > Rhodobacteraceae > Roseovarius. Next base: position 7,935 of record JALQUE010000194.1, on the reverse strand, counting down.
ATACAACGAGACCGGAGGGCCATTCGCGGGATAACTGGCCACGACAATGGAATCGACATCGCAGATGCGGCGGATGAACTGGCCTAGCGCCATGGGAAACCGCGCCGTCCCGACGGTACGAAACAGACGCGCCAGGGCAAGCATGTCGTCCCCGGCAAAGGACACAGCCGCAGGCTGCATATCGGTCTTGGTGTCAGACATGACAGAGTTTTCTATACGTAAAGATATATATCTGTGCCTTGATTTACACATATAGGCCGCCTTGTGCAAACTATGCATGAGCAGATTTCAACGAGACACAAACACCCATGGCACAGGATTCCAGCGTCACCCCCAGCACCGGCGATCAGGCGTTCACCCGCGCGACGGACCTTGGAACCGTGACCGAAGCGGCCTATGCCGGCGCTCTGAGCTTCATGCGTCGCCGTTACACCCGCGACCTGAGCACCGCGGACGTCGCCATCATGGGCGTGCCGTTTGATCTGGCTGTATCCAGCCGTCCAGGGGCCCGCCTTGGACCACGGGCGGTAAGGGCCGCATCGAGCCATATTGCCTGGTCTGCGCCGTGGCCCTGGGAAAAGGATCCTTTCGATCAGCTTGCCGTCGTCGATTACGGGGATTGCCGTTTCGATTACGGGTATCCTGCGAACATCCCGAACGAGATCGCGGATCAGGCCCGCGCGGTTTTGGCGACGGACACGGCGCTTTTGTCGATCGGAGGCGATCACTTCATCACCTATCCGCTTCTCAAGGCCCATGCCGAGAAACATGGGCCGCTGAGCCTTATTCAGTTCGACGCCCACACGGATACATGGGCCGACGAGGAAGGGCGGATCGATCATGGTACGATGCTCTGGCATGCAGTCCGCGACGGGCTGGTCGATCCGTCGCGTTCCGTTCAGGTGGGCATCCGGACCCACAATCCCGAGCCGCTTGGCTTCAACATCATCGATGCGATCGAAATGCACCGGACTGGGCCACATGCGGTGGCCGAAAAAATCAAGCGCATCGTCGGTGACAACAAGACCTATCTGACCTTTGATATCGATGCTTTGGAACCGGCCTCGGCGCCAGGCACCGGCACGCCGGTGATCGGCGGGCTGAGCCCGTATCAGGCGCAGGAAACGCTCAGGACGATTGTTGGTGTCAACCTCGTGGGCATGGACATCGTCGAAGTCGCTCCTGCTTATGACGTGGCCGATATCACGGCCTTGGCAGCGGCGACCATCGCCAATGATCTGCTATGTCTCTACGCCGCAGCACAGGGTTGAGGCCAAGTGCGTTCCTGAGCCTTCCGTCCTGGATCATGGGGAGAATTCGAAGACCGGGATGAAACTGGCTGGTGCAAGGGTTTCTGACAACTGGTCCTCGGTGATCTGACCTTCCACGACCGGGAAGATGACCGGGCCTGCCTGCCGGTGGAGAAGGCTGCCTTCGATCGCGCGAACAGCGAATTCCACGGCAAGCCTGCCTTGAAGCACCGGGAAATCGGTGGGTGCGGCAAGGATCTTCTGACGGTATATTCCGCGATAGACGGCGTGTGTCATATAGTCGGACACGATCTGCACCCTTCCTTCCAGGCCATGGGTTCGCAGCAATGACACCGCCGCTTCCGCAGTTGGTGCGGACCCGACGATATAGTCGAGATCCGGAACCTCCTGCAAAGCTTGCTCGACCAGCAAAACCTGATCTTTGCGGCCCGTATCGCCGTATTTTGTCACGGCGACTTCGGCTGAGCTGGCGGCAATTGCCGTGTGAAAGCCGCGTTCCACGAATTGCACCCAGCCCGCGCCTTTCGGACCGGGAAACCACGCCACTTTCACGGCCGGGCTTCCCGTTGGGTGGCGTTGAGCGATGACGCGGCCTGCGGCAGCGCCCATTTCCACCCAGGACACACCGACCTTGGCTGTAATGCCGGCATCGGCAATGTCGTTCACAGCCGCGATGACCGGGATCTCGCGGGCGATCTGAAGGATGGTATCGGTCAGCGCGTCATAGGCGACCGTCCCCAAGATCAGCGCATCCACCCCCTCGGCCACGCAGTCGATCACCTGTTGGCGCTGACGTTCGAGATTGGGATATCCACCTGCTTCGACCAGCTTGAATGACACACCAAGCCTGCGCGCTTCTTCGACCATGCCGTGATTGACGCTCAGCCAATAGGCGTCCTTGAGATGCGGGTAGGCGACACAGAGCGACCAGTTCTTCTTTGCGGACTCAAGTGGCGTGTAGGTCACGACATCGCTTGGCCCCTCGTAGTCGAAAGGCGCCAAGGGAACCTGCAACTGCCAAGGAGAGGATGCGACCGCCATCGGGGCCGTGATGAGAAAAAGAACGCAGATCCAGCGCATGAGTGATATGTTCGCAGTAATGTGGGCGTGCATCAACTGTTTCAGACACCTCGCCCGCGTTCGCGCGGATGGAAAAGCTTTCGGGGCGGTGACGTGTTGAGACAAGCAGGATTGCGGGGAAAGCTGCTGTTCGCCTTCGTGCTGATCGCGGGCCTGCCGACCTTGGCGGGCTTTCTCGGGCTGATCGAATTGCGCGACCTTGTCCGAAAGCAATCAGACGTGATCCGCCAGACGATTCCGGCGATCACCGATGTGCGGGGCATTGCCGAGGAAAGCACCAGTATCGTGGCGCTTGTGCCTCGGCTGGCCGATGTGGACAATCAGTCCGACCGAGAGGCGCTGTCCGGTGATTTGCTGAAACAGGTCGAAGCGCTTGCCACGCGTCTGGAACGTCTTGAGGGCAACCGCGGCGCGCGTATCGTCGGGCTGCGCGAAACCATCGCGCAGGTGGAAGGCGCCCTTGCGATGCTGGATGCTCTGGTCGCGCGTCGGATTACCGAACGCGAAGTGTTCCGTGGCCGGGTCGCCCTGAACCTCGAGGCGGCGAACATGCTGCTTGATATGGCCGACACTCTGGTCGCGAATGCCGAAATGGGAACCACGGCCGTTATCTCCAGCCTCTATGGCGAGACCAATGCCGGGTTGGAAGGGGCGGGCACGGTCGAAGCGCTGGACAAGCTGCTGGAAGTGGATCTGTTTCAGCTTGGCTTGATGTTCGAACTGCGTTCGCGGGCGGCAGAGGTGGGATTGTTGATCAACCGCATCGAAGAGACGGCCACCGTCGAAGAGTTGGAAGCGGTCGAGGTGGCGTTCCTGCCCGAGTTGGCCGTGGTATCGCGCCGGATTGCGGCGATCCGTGATCCGGGGCGTCTGCAGCAGGCCGAGCGTCTTTTGGCGGAATTGCAGTCTGTCACAGAAGATGACGTGACCTTGTTCGATCTGCAGCGCGGGATCTTGTTGAGCGAACTTGCTATCGATGCGCTGAAAAAAGAGCTTCAGGATGCGGCTATCCGGCTGGGTGAGGAGGCATCGGCTGTGGCCGACCAGTTGCAGCAGGTCGCTGTCACCTCTGGCGAGATCGTTGCCCAGGATATGCGGCAGGCGCAGATCCGCAACAGCGCCGCCGCCGTTGTCGGGCTTGTTCTTGCGATGGCCGTCCTGTGGTTTTTCGTGCGTGGTCACATCACCCGGCGGCTTGATCGCCTGCATGGGGAAATGACCGCCCTGGCGAGGGGCAAACTTGATCGCAAAATCCGCCCGCGTGGCAATGACGAAATCGCCCGCATGGAAGAGGCGACCGAGGTGTTCCGCCAGCAGGCCATCGCGAAACGCAACCTCGAAAGACAGCGCGACCGCAACGAACATGAACTGCTTGAGCATCGCAACAACCTGCAGGAAATGGTCTCCGAGCAGACCGAGCGTCTGCGTCTTGAAGTGGCCGCCCATGACGAAGCCCGCCGCAAGGCCGAGGCCGCCGACAGGGCCAAGTCGGAATTCCTGGCGATGATGAGCCATGAAATCCGTACGCCCATGAATGGCATGTTGGGTTTGTTGCACAGCCTGTCCGAGGACCGTTTGGAACCTGAACAGCGCCAAAGGCTTGGCGCGGCGCATGCGTCGGGGCAGAACCTTTTGCAGATTCTGAATGACATCCTTGACTATTCAAAGATGGAGCATGGCGGCACTCAGCCGGTGAACGGCACATTTTCCCTGCATGATCTGGTCACCGACGTGATGGCGCTTATCCGGCCAAGCGCGGAAGCAAAAGGACTGCAATTGCTTCTGGATATGCCTGAGACCCTGGTTGATGTGGTCTGGGGGGATGTCGCCAAGCTGCGGCAAATCCTGTTCAACCTGTTGTCTAACGCGCTGAAATTCACCGAGGAAGGAGAGGTCATCCTGCGCCTTCGGCAAGGTTGGGCGCATGGCGACGCACATCGTGTGATCTTCGAGATCAGTGATACGGGGCGCGGTGTCTCGCAGGCGGCCAAGGCCCGGATATTCGAAGCGTTCGAACAGGAGGACGGAGCCACCGGCGGCAAGTTCGGTGGCACCGGGCTTGGCCTTGCCATCAGCAAGCGGTTTGCGGATGCGATTGGCGCAACCCTGACATTGGAAAGTACGAAAGGTGTGGGGTCGGTCTTTACGCTGGCCGTGGATCTGAAAACAGGAAACCCCGCGGATATCGAGGACATGGCCCGCCCCGAGACAATCGACCGGGCCGAAACAGGGCTGGATATCCTTGTGGTCGAGGATAACGAGATCAACCAGATGGTTGCGCGCGGCTATCTGGAGCGCATGGGACACACATGTCATTGCCTGTCCGACGCCGAGTCTGCGCTAGAGCTGCTTCAGCACCGCCAGTTCGATGTGATCCTGATGGACGTGAACCTGCCGGGATTGAATGGGGTCGAGGCGACCCGCCAGATCCGTGCGCATGCGATTGCGGCTGTATCGACAACGCCGATCATCGGGATCTCGGCACATGTGCAGGAGGAACAGATCGAAAGCCATCTGCAAGCCGGCATGAACGGCTTTGTCGCCAAACCCGTGGCGCCCGAGCGGTTGGCCCGCGCACTGGAAACCGTGAGGCAGGGCAAGCAGGGTGCGGTCTTTTTGTCGTCCCGGATGCCGGTCTCGAAGGCGATGTCCAGGATGGTCTCGATTGAGACGGTGCTGCGGCGCAACATCGAGGATTTCGGCGCTGATGCCACGTTCAGGATCGCCGGGCTTTTCATCGAGCAGGTCGCACAGGAGCAGACCGCGCTCGAAACCGCGCTTGCGACCGAAGACTGGAGCCAGCTGAAAAAGATCGCGCACCGTCTGAAAGGCGCCGTGGGCAATTACGATCAGTATGACGTGGTGCAGGTTTTGACCCAGCTGGAGGCCAATGCCAGTGCTGCACAACAGGAACGGGCCAGGATTCTTGTCCAGCGCCTGTCAACGCTCATGCCGCAGTTGGGCGATGCCATGGCCGCCGCCTTGCAGGGCGGCGAAGCCGTCAGGTCACATGCGATGTGAAGGCGTATCCCTCGCCATGCACGGTGCTGATGATCGCGGGGCTTGCGGGGTTTTCTTCAAGCTTGCTGCGAAGACGGCGGATCAAAACATCGACGGTGCGGGGATTGGTGCCGTATTGGCGGTGCGTGACCCGTGCCATCAGCGCGTCACGGCTTGCCACCTCGCCGGGGCGTGTCACGAAATGCTGCAACACTTCGAATTCCGCGCGTGTCAGGGGCACGGTCGCGCCCTCCGCGTTTTCCAGCCTGCGGGCCTGCAGGTCGAAGACATAGCCGGAAAACCGATAGACTTGCCGCGCGCCGTGGGTTGATTGAGTGGTGCGGTACAGCAGGTTCTTTATTCGCGCCAAAAGCTCGCGGCGGTTGAAGGGTTTGCAGACATAATCGTCCGCGCCCATTTCCAATCCGACGATGCGGTCCACGTCGTCATCGCGTCCGGTCACAAGAATAATACCGATGTCCGATTTCGCGCGTTGCTCTCGGGTGATTTTTAGCCCGTCCTTGCCCGGCAGATTGATGTCCACCAAAAGCAGGTCAACGGGTCGATCCCGAAGGATACGCTCGGCCACGTCTGCGCTTGCGGCCTCGGACACGTCATACCCCTGAGCTTCCAGGTAACTTGTCAGAGTGGCGCGGGTAACAGGCTCGTCTTCTATGATCAGGATATGCGACATGTGACCTGACACGTTTGGAAGGCTGATCCATTAACAAATTTTTACATCTTAGTATAGGCTGTTCACCCCAGACGCCTTACCTGTTCATAAACGATGCCTAGGATTTCCCCGGCGTGGATGTGGTTTGCCGATCATTTCCGCGCTTGAAAAATAAAAACGAGTCAAACAACGGGGAAAGAAAATGCGAACCAAATTCATCATGTCGGCCGCTGTACTGGCCGTGTCGTCGGCGACAGCGTCCTTTGCCGAAGACAGTTCAGATCCGATCATCATTCCGACCCATAACTGGTCCAGCCAGATCGTCATGAGCCACGTCGTCGGCCAGATCTTCGAATCTATGGGCAACAGCGTCGAATACGTCTCGACCGACAGTCAGGCGGTCTACGAATCCGTGCGTCTTGGCGATGTGACGCTTGAAATGGAAGTCTGGGAAGGTGCGTTCGGCCCGTCCTTCGAGGCGGCCCTGGAAAAAGGCGGACTGCATGACGTGGGCGATCACGATGCCGTCACCCGCGAAGATTGGTGGTATCCGGCCTGGACCAAAGAGGCTTGCCCGGGCTTGCCCGACTGGGAAGCCCTGAACGCCTGCGCCGAGCTTTTCGCCACGCCCGAGACGGGTGACAAGGGGCGCTTTCTTGGGGGGCCGGTGGACTGGCTCAAGAACGATCAGGAACGCGTTGATGCGCTCGGGATGAATTTTGTTGTCGTGAACGCGGGATCCGCTTCGGCACTGTGGGCCGAAGTCGCTGCAGCCGAACGCGACAAGCGCCCGGTGGTGATCTTCAACTGGACGCCCAACTTTGTCGAGGCGCTGTATCCCGGCGAATTCGTCGAGTTTCCGGCCTATAGCGAAGGCTGCAAAAGCGATCCCGCAGTTGGGCCCAACCCCACGGCACTCTATGATTGCGGCAACCCGGCGAACGGCTATATGAAAAAAGCTGCATGGGACGGCATGAAGGACAAGTGGCCCAATGCCTATGCCGTGCTTGAGCGGATCAGCTTTACCAATCCCCAGATCGCGGAAATGGCCAAGCTGGTCGATATCGACGAGTTCGAGCCCGAAGATGCGGCCACCGAATGGCTGGAGCAGAACGAATCCATCTGGAAGCCTTGGATTGAAGGCGGCGCATAAGCCCCAGCCTTTCAAATCCTGATTGGTCGCCCCGTCATGCGTGCCGGGGCGGCATGACCCACGCAAGGAGGCCAATCCATGATCGACACCGATACGGTGATTTCCTGTCGTAATGTCTGGAAACTGTTCGGGCCGCGGCCCGGCTCCTATCTTGCCGGTCTGGATCCTGCTGCCAGTTTCGATCAGATTCGCGCCGATGGCTATGTGCCAGCCGTGCGGGATGTGTCTCTGGACATTTCCAAGGGGGAAATGCTGGTCATCATGGGCCTATCCGGTTCGGGTAAATCAACGCTTGTGCGATGCCTGTCCCGTCTGATCGAGATCACCGGGGGCGAGGTGTCTGTCGAGGGACAGGTGATCGGCGATCTGTCCGAGAAAGAGCTGATCGACCTGCGCCGCAACAAGATGGGCATGGTGTTCCAGAGCTTCGGTCTTTTGCCGCACCGGACGGTGTTGGAGAACGTGGCCTTCCCGCTGGAGATGCGGGGGCAGGATATCCACACCCGCCGCGCCCGCGCCATGGAGGTGATCGAGCTTGTGGGACTAGGCGGTCGAGAAGATTATTTCCCGCGCGAATTGTCCGGTGGCCAGCAGCAGCGCGTCGGCATCGCCCGGAGCCTGGCGATCGAACCGGATATCTGGTTTCTGGATGAGCCGTTCTCGGCGCTCGATCCGCTGATCCGCCGCGAGATGCAGGACGAATTTCTGCGCCTGCAGGGGCTTCTTGGCAAGACCATCGTTTTCATCACCCATGATTT
>JALQUE010000146.1 GCA_023260815.1 Roseovarius sp. | reverse complement strand
CTGGCCCAGCTCGGATGGCAGAAGGACGCCATTCTGGAATTGTTGATCCGCCTGTTTTGTGCGCGCCTTATGGAAGCGGTGCGCATGGGACTGCCGCGACGGTATGTGGATCACGCAGACGACCTCCCTGCCCTGCGCGGCAGGCTCGATGTCACCCGGCAGTTTTCACGCCATGCAGTGGCGCCGCAAAAGCTGGCCTGTCGCTATGATGACTTGTCCTCTGACATTGCGCTCAACCAGGTGATGCGCGCCGCCGTGACCCGTTTGCAGCGTTTGGCTCAGGCCCCTGACAATCAGCGTATCCTGCGCGAGCTTGGCTTCGCCTATGCGGATGTGACCGAGGTTCCCGTCCCTGCGCTGCGATGGGACCAAATCATACTGGATCGGACCAATCAGCGGTGGCGCGAGCTTCTTTCCTTCGCGCGGCTCCTGCTTGGGGATCGGCATCAGCAGACCAGCGCCGGGGCTGTGGATGGGCATGCGCTCTTGTTCGAGATGAATGCCTTGTTCGAGCAATACGTCGCCAGACTGGTCACCCGTGCTCTGGCCGGAAGCGGTTACCGTGTTGCAGCGCAAGGCGGGCACCGTGACTGCCTGTTCGAAGCGGGTACGGGACGGTTTCGGACCAAACCGGACCTCATCATCCGGCAGGGGGATCGAACCGTCCTCGTCATCGACACCAAATGGAAACGGATGGCGCCGCGCATCGACGACCCGAAGCAGGGTGTCAGCCAGGCCGATGTGTATCAATTGATGGCCTATAGCCAGCTCTACCGCTGCCCGGAGGTCATGCTGCTATATCCACACCATGGTGATCTGCCGCCCGAGCCGATTTCGACCCGCTACGCGATCGGCAGCGACGGCGCCGAAGAGACCCTCCAAGTCGCGACTCTGGATGTCACCGGCCCAGCACATGCGCATATCGAAGCCCTGAAACGCCTGTTGACGCAGACCTTGCCTGCGGCGGTCGCCGCCTGAGTTCTTCTGAGGCAAGATACTCGCGCGGCGGCGACGTCTGTTGTGACCCGTCCGTTCCGAGCAAAACTAGAGCGCCGCTCGAAAGACACCGGTCCGTCAGAAAACCATATCGTGAATGGTGAGCCCGCACCCTAGAGGCGCCCGGCGATCCGGAGCGCATTGGCCTCGACAAACTCCGCAGTCTGCGCGACATATCCGGCCGTTGTACCCGGCAAGGCTGCGACCTCTTCGGTGACCTCGACGCGGTTGGCCACCAGACGATCGACAAGCTCCTGCACACGGTTCCGGACATCGGTCGGGCGATAGCCGATCTCGCTGGCGATCGCCTCCCAATGCCGGCCCGCGATACCATCGGCCGTACGCTTCTTGCCCGCGATGTTCTGGGCGAAGGCCTGCACCACATGGGGCCAGGCCAGCACGGACGAGACATCGTAGAGGGGCGCGAGACGGGGCGGCTCGGCAAGCGGCAGGATCAGAGAGTAGTTCTTTGCATGCGCGTCGGTGTTCGCGACGAGGATGTTGAAGATGACCTGATCGAGCAAGGACAGCGCATCGCGCGCGCTGACATGCCGCCCGGTCTCGAGAAGAGATTTCAGATCGAGCCCAGGCAGCGTGCCGCGCTCGTATTTCCGGCCCGGGGGCAGGCCGTTGGCCTGCGCGAAATCCTCTTGGTGGAGGCGCACCAGCTGGCCCTGGCGACCGAGCCTTCGGTCATAGCGCAGGACAGCGATCGCGCTGCGACCCTCGGCTTGCAGGATGGTCGCCTGCGCGGCCTCCAGCCCCAGGGCCGCGGCCATCCGAAGGCACCAGACCTCATTCTCGGTGATGCCGGGCAGGTTGGGGTTGTCCGGCTTCACGATCAGGGTCGAGGGTGCGCCGTGCAGGGGGACGGCCAGGACATCGCCCGGTTCGGGCAGGCGCAGCACCGGCCTGCCATCGGAATCGAGCACCGCCAGCGCGGATTTCTTCTGGCCGCCGGCCAGCGATTGCCGCACGCCCTCCTCCCCGACGAGGAACGGGCGGCTGCCGAGATCCTCGAAATGGCGATCGAGTGCTGCGGCGGGGGTGTCGATGCCGTAGAGATCGATGAGCGGGCGATATGCCCAACGGCTGCGGTCGGAGGCCAGCCCGAAAGAAAGCGCGCCGGCCGTATCGCCGCCGATCCGTTCGAGCATGGCCAGCGCATCCGCCTGATCGAGGCCAAGGGAGCGGGTGAGGCTGCGGAGTTGCTCCTCTTCCGGCAAGAGATTCGCGAGCCAGGGCGAGATGATTTCGGAAGTGTACGGGGCCGCGCGCAGAGGCATCGTGACCGACAGGGGAAACGCGCCCGTCGTCTGCCGCCAGCGGTCCGCGTAGCGCAGCGAGAGCGCGCCATCTGCGGCGACCTCGACATCGGCCACGTGCAGCGCATCAAACCAGACCGGCACGGATCGCGTCACAGGTAGTCCCCGAGATCGTAGCCTTCCGCGGGGACGTCACCCAAGGTGCTGGCCGCGTCTGCGGGATCCTCCAGCAAGGTCCTGATCGGCACCCGAAGCGCCGCCGCGATCTTCGCCAGCGTCGTCAGCCGGGCATCTCGCTTGCCCGTCTCGATGAGCGACAACGCGGGCGCGCTGATCCCGGTGAGGCGGGCAAGCTGCTCGAGCGTGAGGTCCTGTTCCGCACGCAGAGCCCGGAGGCGTCGCCCGACATCGGCGAGCAGGTTCGGTTCGATCTCCATGGTCATCGCGATATTGCTTACCCTTTTCGGTAAATATACCGGTGGATATCCGGGATTTCAAGCCAGCTTATCTTTATCGGTAAAATGGCATCAGTCTTGCCAAAAACAGACGAGTTATTACCGCATTCGATAAGAAGGGTGGTGCCAGTCAGGCCTCCCCACGGCCCAATGGCGCCTTCGTCGTCCCGCGCGGTGCGCGCCGCGCCTTCGCAAATCCGCGATCCGTTGCGATGAACCGCTCGAGCATGGGAACAACCAGCTTTCTCGGTTCGATCGGCCCCTGCCCCGCCTCTTGGCCGAGGATGTCACCATAGGCGATCAGGTCGCGACGCAGCTCTGCGGGCAGTTCCACGGTCAGCTTGACCGGCTTGTCGTCCGGGATCGGACCGAGTTTCAGCTTGGTCATGTCAGCTGTTGATTGTCACCAACACGGATGACCAACTGAAGAACCATGGGTTCATCTATGCCGGTCAGAACCTGTGGCGTCTTTCGCCTCTGTTCGACGTCAATCCGCAGCCCAGGCAACACGCCCAGATTGAAACCGGGATCAGCCCGGTCCATGGTCGTGTGCCGGACATTTCTGCCGCAATGGACGCAGCTGAGTTTTTCGATGACAATGCGACAGAAGCCCGAGCCCTGGCGCGGGATATGGCACAAAGCATCGGCAACACGTGGCGGGACGAGCTGCGCCGCCAGGGGGGGGGGTGCCCCCGCAGGGTTGACCGCCTGTGCTCCGGCTTTCGAACATGAACGGATGGATACGGCACTCGGGCTGTAGCCGACAGGTCTTTTCGGTTGCGTGAACGGACGACGCAGTTTTCACCTTGATCGCATGACCACACCTCCAGATAAAGAAACCAGTTTTTCATGGTTGATAAAGGAGCGGACGGGCCTGGTATCCCGCCTTCTCCAGCCCTCAAGTATATTTTGTTGCAGCAGGGTGCGGTTCGGGTTCCTCTTCGGCCAGGGGCTCGAGGACGACCAAGTCAAACTCCTCTCGACCGTTCACCCTTTCGACCAGCAATTCTCTTTCTGTCCGTATCGCGTGTCCTCGAGCAGAAGGATTACGTACTACAGTCAGCTGGGCTTGATCGCGACCTCCTTCGCTAAAACTTATTCGATATATGAAGTATCGTTCACCCAGGTTGTTTGCTGCTAGCCATTCATTGTCCGAAAATCGAACACTGCCGGACTTTGTCTCGATAAACCGGCTGACCAAATCAATTCTTGTCGGATTCTTCAGAAATGCCGAACGATCCTCCTCGCTGTCAAAAGTAAGATAGTCACAGCCAAAAGCCCTTGTGCCCTGCAGGTGGGCAACCGACTGGGGCCAACGGCCGTTGGCGCGTTCAAACGCTGCAGTCCAATGCTCCGCATCCGCCGCACGGTGTGGGTCCGTACCATTTGGACTTGGGACGTGACCTGTAGGCCCTGACACGCGTAGCGTGCGCCGAGGGACAGACGCACGCTCCACCGATGCATTGTTCTGCGGCTGACGCTGTTGAATAGTCAACTCGACCTCGGACGGTTTGGCTCCACTTGGAGCCTCGTCCGAGTCTGGGCGCAGCTCGTCGTTGTCGCTATCTGCAGAGGATGAAGTTAGCCCAACGCGCGACTTGTTCGCGGTCGCTGCCGGCCCGGCAGCCAACGTCTCCGCATCTACGTCTGGTGCAAACGGAGAGACAAGTGCGTGATCGATGCCTTCGATATTTGAAGCAAGTTCTTCTTCGCTAAATGAAGGTAGGGCACGTTGAAGATGTGCGCGACGCAACGCGTCCGTAGAAGACGCTAAGAAAGGTATAAAATCTGCTCCGCTTTGCAGCTCAAAAAGCTCTGCAAGCCCATCCGCCACTGCATGGCATCCGAGATCCATCACCTCTTCAAAGCTTCTGGTTCCATCGACCGTAATGACCAATGTGTCACCGTCGAAGCTGTGACGCCATGGGTCCAATTTCTCGATGATCGTGGTGCCGTCGATTGACAGCTCCATTTCGGCATGAGCCGCGACCTTAAGCTGAACTGCTTTTAGGCGACGTAGATGAGTGCCGTCAGGAGATAGCGCTTTGCGCAGAGCCGCTATGTAAGGCTTCGATTGATCAAAGCGTGACCGCAAAGTCAGTGAAACGCCCTCTGCAACCTCGTCCACGGAGCAAATCTTGAGATTGAGGGCATCCTTCTGCAGAGTGGCGACGCCGAAACGAGCCATCACCTGTTTAGCATTCCGACGAGACGGTAAATCAAGGAGTCGCAAATGGGACTTGGCAACTGAAGGAAAGTCATCACGCTGAGCATAAAGAACTCCCTCCCGTTCAGCCCAAACCCGGCGTCCTCCAACTTGGACAGGTAGTTTTCCTTCTGCACGAAATGTAATTCCGTTTACTCCCCCAAACTCCGGGTCGAACGTTTCTCGTTCCAAGATCTGGAGAAAAAGCCTGCTCCCTACCTCAGGCTTGATCTGCCGCGATGGAAGTGACGCAAGAAGTCGGTACACCTGTGGTTCGGGGAGGTCATCCAGATTTCGCACGACGCCTGCACGCTCAAGACCTCTGCGCCAATGCGCCTTATCGAGTCCGAATTCTATCTCGCTAGTCGAACTGCGTGCACGAGGCGCCTGGAATAGTGCGGAGAGAACCCCAGGCTCGATCATTACGTCTCTCGGAGCATGGCGCAGTCCGTCTTGGCAATCGAGCCATTCACTTGTTTGGATATCGAGATGAACCGTGTTGGGGAGAATTCCCGGATATGCCCGAAACTTTGACAAGCCATTTTCTCGAGCTTCCAAATTAACGCTGAAAGCCGGGATGGGTGCAAGTGGATCAAGTCGCGGATCATGAGCAAGCCATGCCAGAATGGCCTCGGCTGGTGCATCGCTGAGAATAAGCTCAAGTCCGTCGACGGTGTCACGGGTTGCATTGACCGTGTAGCCCCACGATAGGTCCGAGCTTTTAATTTCTCTTGAGGTGTTTCCGTCGGTGACCTGAAAGCTCTCTGGTAGCGCGTCAATCACCGATTGCCGCCATTTCACGGGCAGAGGCCCGCTTATCTTTCGCGGCCATGGATTGATACCGAGCCATATGAGGAACTCGACCAAATCATCAGGCTCTTCGCCGAAGCCATTTTCACGTGGGGTGCCGATTAGTAGTTCGGGCTGACCAGGATACAAAGCAGCCGTGGTGCGTCCTACTAATCCATATTCCTCAGAGAGATGGACGGTTGTTATGTCGCGCCATTGTCCATCTTTGCATCGTACCCGAAAGACCCCTTGAGGCGTGTTTCGGCCCCGGTCATGCAGAGAGTAGACGGTGGCCAACAAACTCGCTTGCAGATGGTCGGGATTGCTTCGCTTCTTCCTCAGAAGATCCGTAACTCTGCTGCGAAGCGCTGCGATGACCGCTTCTGCGCTGTACTCGACGACACGGAACCCTTTTAGCGAATGGATTTTGTCGCGGACGACGTTTCCCGATGCCTCGGCCAGAAGTTCTGTCCAAAGCTCTGGATGGATGAAGCGCGCGTTCGCCCATTCGGGAAGCCCATGTCGTTTGGCTTCGTCGGAGGGAGGGGGAAATGCCGTGGCCGTCGATGACATTTCCTTGCCTTTGATGTCTACCAACAAACGCCGATCGTGTTCGTCTTCCGGAAAGGCTTTCGCGATGCCAACTATCGCCTTTGCGCGCTCGGAGAAACTGAGGTCTGCGTCCCGAAGTGTATTGAGAATGTCTTTCGTACTCACCATCAGCACACCCAATTCGTGCCTCAGGAGCGCCTCTGCGTCAGTTGAACTGACGCTGGCGAGTTGGCCGAAAAGTCGTGCTGGCAGGTACTCAGCATAATTTACTGGACCAATTCGTGCTTTGTCGGGTTTGCGCCAAACACGATCCATACTTCGCACGATGGGTAGATCTTTTGCCCGCAGCCATGCGGCCTCTGCGACTGGTTTCAGCGCGTCTGGAAATTCTTGATGCGCAATAAGCCAGTCCAGCGGTTCGGAAATACGGCCCATTTTGCGGAGTTCGGTGAGCATCTCGGCGTGTAGACGACCAAGCGCTCGCAGAACCTCATTGTTGTGCTGCGAATCTTCATTGATCGTCTTACGACTAGAGTCGAGTTCCAGTGTGGCGTGGAAGAGGCCTGAGAACGGTAGCGGCAGCGAGGTTGGAAAGAAACTGTGCAACTTGCCAGGCGCGTTCGTTTCGCCAGACCTTATGGCTACGGCGAGTTCAAATTCCCTTACGTTTTCTCCCTCTCCAATAGTACCTACTCGTTGCCTGACAATCCAATCCTGAGTGGTGGCCTCCGAACCACATTCGAGCAACAGCGATATATCGCCGTCGCCTTTTACACCCTTTGTCCATCTCTTCTCATCCTGACCTGGCAGTCGAATGCGGATCTCGTCCAATGCTCGGACAAACAAGAGAAAGCTGGGCTGGAACTGAGTTGCTTGCTCAATGACCTTCCTAAGAGCCTCGGTGATGCCGAGGGGTGCGGCGATAACTGTGTCATAGCCATCTTCCCGAAGCTTGCGGGCATGCCGCAAAACAGCCTGCGTGCCGCATTCGCCGCGTGAGTCTAGTTCCGAACCGGTGGCGGGAAACACGAGCAATGGCGGTAAGTTGGCAGAATCCTCGCTGAAGCTGGCAGCAATCTCAGCGTTCTGATGAGCGAGTTCAGCGACCAGGGCACGTGCATGGGTCCGCGAGAACCCCAACTCAAGCGCACCACTGCTGATGATGGGGGCCTCAGTCCAATTCAGGATCGCACGAAACCCCAGACCCTTAGCACCGATCATGCGCGCGGCGCGCGTTGGCTTGTCGCTGGTGTGTGCCGTCATCAGGGATGCGACACCACCTCTCCGGAACGGCTGCCCAGTGTTGGCGACGTATAGTGCCTCCGGCGTCACCTCGATTAGGACTCGTCCGGATCCACCCACCTCACTTGCCGCATCCGCAGCGTTTTGAACGAGCTCCAGAAGCTCGCGTCCAGCATAGTCTGCCGTGGTCTGCTTTTCGGTGCGTGAATGCCCTAGAAGAAAGGCAGGTTTTTCGAGATACGCCTTGCACGTAGACTTCAGCTCAGCGGCAATAAACGCAGCCCAAGCCTCGCCTGTCATGTGCGTGTCTTGCGCTTTGGCGGAAATCTCTTGGTTCACGGACATTGATTGCATCTCGGTTCGCAACGCATAAGGCTGCTTTCATTAAATCTGTTGCCAGAACTTGCACTGTTCATTTGCTCTCCAAACCTCTGTCTCGATCGCCGTGGACAGGAAGTTTAGCCGAGTGCTTCCTTGATCGTCTTGCCATCACTGGGCCTGCGCCAGCTTTGGGGTCCGCTGCAGTTTCCATCCTTGACGATGCCCCCGGCAACACTGGAGCTGCCGAAGAGATGATCGCGCGAAAAACGATACAAATCCGGATCACTATCGGGAACGAGGACGCCCTGCCGAACCAGTCGGTCACGCTCCTCGCGATCCCGCTTCACACGGGGAGATCCCTCTCGCATCGCCGTCGAGTCCTTGCGGACAAGAAAGCCACCGGACTCGGGGCGGCCATAGGCTTGAGCCTTCTGCGGACGCATTACAAACCAATCGTTCTCGCTCATGTATTTCCTCCTTCGTTCTGTTTGAATACTGGCAGAGCACAGAGTGTATTCACCAGCCGCATCTGCTCGATCGTCTCGCATTTCGCCTCACGCAGACGCGGCGCGCCGAAGACCAGCGCCAGCCCCTTGGCGCGCGAGACCGCCACGTTGATCCGGTTGAGGGAAAACAGGAAGTCCATGCCACGCGGCGTTTCCTCGGACGATGACGCTGTCATCGAGATCAGGCAGACGGACGCTTCCTGGCCCTGGAACTTGTCCACGGTGCCGACGCGAATACCCTCGGGCAGCGCCTCGCGCAGGGCGTTCACCTGTGCGTTGTAGGGCGCGACCACTATGATGTCGGACTGACGCAAGGCACGCGTCGTGCCGTCCTTCTCCGTCCATGCGCCCGTCAGCAGTTCATGAGCGGCAGAATGGATGGCCACGACTTCCTCTGGCGCGATCTGGGCATTGCCCTCATGCCGGACCGGCACCCAGAACGCACCCACTGGGGGAAACGCGGTCCCAGCCACAGCTTGGCGCACGGTGTCGGGGTGACTGGTCAACCGTCCCTCATAGACCTGCTCAGATATGAAACGGCAGACGTCTGGATGCATCCGGCGCGAGACAGGCAGGAAGATACCGCGGTCCGGCGGCACCGTCGCGTGATCGCCCAGCATCCAGTCGAGGCAGGAGAGGTTCGCGGGGTCCGGATGCGCCCCCTGGATCACCTGCGGTAGCTGGCGCGGGTCGCCGACCAGCACAATGTTCCGCGCAGCGCGCCCCATGGCGACCATGTTGGCGAGGCCGACCTGTCCGGCCTCGTCGACGAAGAGCCAATCGAGGGTCTGCTCGAACTCCGGGCGCGAGAAGAAGAATGCGGTGCCCCCAACGACATGGGCCTCCGCCAATGCAGGGTCGTCGTTGGACGTGGCCCGCGTGATGCCAGTGAAGCCTACGGGATAGCCATCCTCGTCGCCGCTGACCTTGTGGGCCAAGTCGGCGTCTTCCAGGGTGATGTCCGGATCGTCGTCTTCCAGCGCGGCGAGACAGCCCATCAGCACATTCCGGATGGCCTCGTGGCTGTTAGATGCGACGCCGACGCGGAGCCCCTTGCGCACCAGAGACAGGATCGCGCGCGCAGTGACATAGGTCTTGCCGGTGCCCGGCGCCCCCTGGATCGGCAGCACGGTGCCGTCCATCGCACCCACGGCCGCAATCGCGCCCGCGACAGGATCAGCGCCATGGAGGAGGTCAGGCTTCGCACCGGTCGTCAGGCGCGGCGCCGCGCGGGACAATAGATCATCGACGGCCGTGAATCGGCGCGGCCCGCATTGGTCGGCAATTACATCGCGCAGGGCAGCGGCGATGACACCGGTGTTGAGCGGCCAGTCCGGGTGGAGC
Source organism: Roseovarius sp. (assembly GCA_023260815.1). Taxonomy (GTDB): domain Bacteria; phylum Pseudomonadota; class Alphaproteobacteria; order Rhodobacterales; family Rhodobacteraceae; genus Roseovarius. The sequence continues at coordinate 1,335 of JALQUE010000146.1, read as the reverse complement.
GTCAGGCGGTCTGAGAGAAGATGCGCCTTCGCTGCCCCGGCCTTCAGCGTGATCTCACGTGCGGTCCGGTCCAGAGCGGCGATGCTGATCGTGGCGGGCGGCCCGTCATGGACCGGCACCGTCGCCGACCTGCCACCCCGCAATTTCGTCTCCTGCGGCGGGAAGCGATAGGTGCGCGCCATCGAGCGTTTCACGGGCTCAGCCGCGCCCACGGCCTCGAGCCCGGCAAGCGCGTCGAGATCGTCGATCAGATCATCCTCGTCCTTGCCAACACTGTCGAACACCGCCCATTGCGCGGGCTTCGCCTCGCGCTTGTGGAAGAGGCCGAGGTTGAACATCATCTCCTGCCGGTCCTCGGGCAGGTCCGAGGCCGCCAAAGTCGAACGCAGCTCTTGCGTGTCGGCGTCCTCCTCCGCCTCCTTCATGCCCGCATCCTGACCGAGCGACGGCCAAGGGCCGCTGGGTCGAATGCCGACCAGCCAATCCCTCAACTCCTCGGTCGAAATGCAGTCGACGCGGTTGTAATCCTCGATCTCGTCCAGGATCTGCTGCTCGCCAGTCTCGCGCCACCGCTCATAGGCGACGACCGAGCCGCCCGCGGTCTTCACCTCGCCATCGCGCTTGCGGTCATAAAAGGCCTCCATCGACTTGATGGAGTAATTTGGCTCAGAGCCGATCAGCGCACCGCGCACGACGGCGAACAGATCCACGAACCTCCGCTCGCGCAGAAGCCGATCGAGGAAAGCCTCGCCGATCCCGTACTTTGTGGTCAGTCGGCGCAGGGCGGTGATCTCGTAGGGCGCATAGTGATAGATGCGCGCGTTCGGATAAGCCGCAAAGCGCGCACGGAAGAACTCCAGCAGATCAGCGAGCGCGCGCGCCTCGGCGGCATGGTCATGCGCCCAGAACGCCCGGAATTGTCCGTCGAACCAGACGCCGTGGAGGTATTCGAGACCGCCCTCGAAATGTGGATCGCCTTCGATGTCGTAGAACAGGTCGCCCGCCTGCGGCGCGGGCAACAGGTCGAACCCCTTGCCGGGTTCCGGTGCGCGCAGCTCGAACGCGGGCGCCCCTCGCTTTCGGGCGTGTTGGAGGCGGGCCTGCGTCACCAGCCGGAGGCGTGTGTTTTCCGCCATGCCGCGGATCGGATGATCGAGGCTGGCGAGGGCTTCCATGGTTTGGACACCCGCGGCTTCCAGCTTCTTCACCTGTCCACGGCTAACATTGGCGACATTGAACAGGCTGTCCTCGGCCTGCCAGACATCAGCGCAATGGTCGCCCCAGCGGCAAAGACGACAGTCCGCGCAGGGAATCGGGCGGGTTGGCGGCGGATCG
>JALQUE010000119.1 GCA_023260815.1 Roseovarius sp. | reverse complement strand
TCATGCAGGATATAGGCGCGGTCCACGATTTCCAGCGTTTCGCGCACATTGTGGTCCGTGATCAGCACGCCGATGCCGCGTTTCTTGAGATCGGCCACCAGATGGCGGATGTCTCCGACGCTGATCGGGTCGACCCCGGCGAAGGGTTCGTCCAGCAGAAGATACTTGGGATGGGCGGCCAGGCAACGCGCGATTTCAACCCGGCGCCGTTCACCGCCCGACAGGGCCAGCGCCGGCGCGCGGCGGAGATGTTCGATCGAGAATTCCGACAACAGTTCTTCGAGACGTTCACGCCGCTTGTGGCGATCGGATTCGGATATGTCGAGGATCGCCATGATGTTGTCTTCGACTGACAGACCCCGGAAAATCGACATTTCCTGTGGCAGATAGCCAATGCCCAGCTTGGCGCGGCGATACATCGGCAGCATGGTCACGTCTTGGCCGTCGATCAGGACATGACCACCTTCGGGCTGAACAAGCCCCGCGACAGCGTAAAACGTCGTGGTCTTGCCAGAGCCGTTGGGGCCAAGCAGGGCCACGACCTCACCCTGTCGCAGCGACAACGAGACGTCGCGGATGACAAGGCGCCGCTTATAGCTTTTGCGCAGGTTGCGAACCTCGAGGCCCTTGCTTTCATGTGCGATATGTAGGTCCGGCTTTGGCACGCATCAGTCCTGTGATTGGGACTGTGGCTGGAGCACTGTCTTGACCCGGCCTGTCATTTGCGCGGTGCCTGCGCGGGTATCGACCACCATCTTGTCCGAGGTCAGGGTTTGCGGGCCTTGAACCAGCAGAACATCGCCCTGCATCTCGATCATCCCGGTGTCGATGTTGTAGTCGGCTTCCTCGCCTTCAGCCGCATCTTCGCCGCTGACAAGGGTAACGCCCCCGGTTGCATGCAGGCTTTCGATCCCGCTTTGATCCTGCTTGTAGACCACTTCCACGCGGGGCGCCCAGAGGCGCATCTCGCCCTGACCGACCACCACGTTGCCGGTAAATATCGCGGTTCCGTCATTCTCGTTGACGTTGAGCACCTCGGACACGACCTCAACGGGCAGGTTGCTGTCCTGTTGGCTGTTGCCGAACGCGACCTGTGCCGATTGCGCAAGCCCTGCTGATGGCAGGCCGGATAACAATAACGGTAAAACGAGCCACGAAAGACGGATCAAGAGTGCTATTCCTCTGTATTCTGCGGCTGGTATAGCAGTTTGACACCGCCTGTGAAAAGCAAATGTGCATCGCCGGTTTCGGGGTCCGACGTCAGCAGCATGCGCGCGGCATCAAGCTTGCCGGGCGGTCCGGTGCCGGACACCGGCGCGAGGGATTCGGCATAGAGGATGTCAAACCGGGATTTGAGCTTGTCGGTGGTCATCCGGTAGCCGCTGCTGGTGATGATCACCACATCGCCGATCAGGGTGGCGATATAGTCCTGCTGCAGCACTTCTGCGGAATTCGACGTGATGTCTATCACGTCGCCCGAAAGCAATTCGAGCTGCGCGTCGACCCCTTCGGCCAGAATGCGGTTCGGGTTTGTGACATCGGGCCAAGCGGTTTCGGCATTGACGATGACCTGATCCCCGCCATCGGTCATGCCGGCAAAAGCCGGGCTGCTGGCGCCCTGCCCCTGAGCGCGTTCTTGGATATTGACGTCGCTGATCGGGATCGCGTTGTTGGTATCGATCGAGCGCGACAGAAGAAACAACGTTGACAGCAACCCCAACGCCGCCAGTGGCAGGATAATTTTCAGCCATGCCACCAGCCGCGAATGAAAGTTGCGCTTTCCCGCCATGATCTAGTGGGAAAAGATGTCGATCTCGGGCCAACCGGCCAGATCGAGCCGGGCGCGGGTCGGCAGGAAATCGAAACAGGCCTGAGCCATTTCGACACGGCCCTCGCGGGCCAGCATCCTGTCCAGTTCTGCGCGAAGCCGGTGCAGATAAAGCACGTCGGACGCGGCATAGTCCACCTGCGCCTCGGTCAATTTGGGGGCGCCCCAGTCCGATGATTGCTGCTGTTTCGAGATATCGGTATCCAGCAGTTCCTGCATCAGGTTCTTCAAACCGTGCCGGTCGGTATAGGTGCGCACCAGCTTGCTTGCGATCTTGGTGCAATACACGGGCGCCGCCAGCGCGCCGAAGGCGTTGAACATCGCGGCGATATCGAAACGGCCGAAATGGAACAGCTTGAGGATGTCGGGATTTTCCAGCATCGCCGCCAGATTGGGCGCCTCGGTCTGGCCCTTGTCGATCTGGATCAGATGAGCGTTGCCGTCACCGCCTGACATCTGCACGACGCACAGCCTGTCGCGATGAGGGTTGAGGCCCATCGTTTCACAATCGATTGCGACAACCGGACCAAGATCAAGGCCCGCCGGAAGATCGTTCTTGTAGAGGTAATTCGCCATGTTCATTCCCTTCGTGGAGGGAATGGTGCCCAGGAGAGGACTCGAACCTCCACGTCCATACGGACACTAGCACCTGAAGCTAGCGCGTCTACCATTCCGCCACCTGGGCAGGTGTCGTGAGGCCGCCGTTTAGACCCGCCGCCAAGGCGTGTCAACGGCGATTTTCATGGAAAGGCGGCAATCCCCATATGTCCTTGTTCAAAACCGTGCAGACCATTAGGAAGAGGGAAATTCCAGCGGGAGATCCTCAGATGTCGAAACTCGTGACCATCTATGGCGGATCGGGATTCGTTGGCCGCTATATCGCGCGGCGTCTGGCCAAGGCAGGCTGGCGGGTTCGTGTTGCGGTGCGACGTCCGAACGAGGCCATGCATGTCAAACCTTACGGCGTGGTCGGACAGGTGGAGCCTGTTTTCTGCAATATCCGTGATGATGCCAGCGTGCGCGCGGTCATGAATGGGGCGGATGCGGTTGTGAATTGCGTCGGCACGTTCGACCGCAAGGGGCGCAACAGCTTTGATGCGGTCCAGCATCAGGGCGCGGCGCGTATCGCGCGCATCGCCGCCGAAGAGCGTGTGCAGCGCATGGTGCATATTTCGGCCATCGGCGCCGACCCCGAGTCGGCGAGTGTCTATGCTCAGACAAAGGCCAAGGGCGAGCGGGCGATTCTGCAGGCGATGCCCGATGCGGTGATTCTGCGACCGTCGGTTATTTTCGGGCCTGAGGATGCGTTCTTCAACCGGTTTGCCGGCATGACCCGTTTCAGCCCGGTTCTTCCGGTGGTCGGCGCCGATACGAAGTTTCAGCCTGTCTACGTGGATGATGTCGCCCATGCGGCGGCACTGGCCGTTGAGGGCAAGGCCAATCCCGGCATTTATGAGCTTGGTGGCCCGGATGTGAACACCTTCCGCGAATTGATGCAGGAGATGCTCGAGGTGATCCGCCGCCGCCGGTTGATCGTGAACATTCCGTTTCGCATCGCCGCGATCATGGCTGGTGGGATGGAGATTGGCCAGACACTCAGCCTTGGCCTGATCCCGCCGCAGATCACCAGCGATCAGGTGCGCAGCCTGCGGGTGGATAACGTGGTGTCCGAAGGCGCGCGGGGCTTTGCCGATCTGGGGATCAAGCCGACCGCGACCGAAGCGGTTTTGCCCGACTACCTGTGGCGGTTCCGGCCCGGCGGACAGTATGATGCGATCAAGGAATCCGCAAAGAACCTGCGCCCGCATTAAGCCGGGCTGTGTCGGTTCTTCTGGTCAGGTGTAGGCGATGACCAGCAGGACAACCCCCAAGACGATGCGATAGATCACATAGGGGGTGAAGCTGACGCTGCGCAAAAGCCGCATCATCAGGCTGAGTGCCAGAAGGGCGGCGCCGCAGGCAAGGATCGCTGCGATCAGAGCGTCCTTCAGAATGGCGGTATTGGTGGTGAGCACCGACTCGAGCCCAAGAAGGGCACCGCTGGCGGCGATTGTCGGGATCGACATCAGCATCGCCAGCTTGGCCGAGTCGTGTCGGCTATACCCCATGAAGCGCGCGCCGGTGATGGTGATACCTGCCCGCGACGTGCCCGGTATCAGGGCGATGGCTTGCCAGACACCCATCACCATTGCGTCCTGCAAGGTCCAGTCGCGGTCGGTTTTCTGCGTTCCACCGGCCTGATCGGACCAGTAAAGCAGCAACCCGAAGATCAGCATCGCCCAACCGATCACGGTGATCGAGCGCATCTCGGCGTCCAGCCCGGTCATGTGAAGCACCAGCCCGAATGCGACGACTGGAACAGATGCAACCGTCAGAAGCAGGGCCAGCCGGGCGCCTTCGGTGTCGGTTTTGCCGATCAACAGGCGCGGGATGCCGAGGATGGCGAGGCGGATGTCCGACCAGAAATACACCATGACGGCGATCAGGGTGCCAACATGAACTGCGACGTCGATGGTCTGTCCCTGATCCTGAAGGCCGGTAAGATTCGGCAACAGAATCAGGTGCGCAGAAGACGATACGGGCAGAAACTCGGTCAGGCCCTGAATGATGGCGACAAGAAAAAGGTGGATCAATGGCATGGACCAGTTCCCGCGAACAAATCAAAACCACCTATAAACCACTGAGATTCAGAGGAAAGCGGGCATTTAGGTCCGATTCGGATATAAAAATGGCGCAAAGTGCTGCAATGCAGCGCGGGCTGTTTGGAAATAATTAATAATAGGTCACACCTTGTGACTTTTATTTTGGTTCGGCTTGGATTAGACATGCGCGACCAAGAAAAATCCGGAGATCGTGCCGTGGCCAAGCAACCGATGTTGAAATTCGTGACTGTCGAACGGGACATGCCTGAAAAGCGTGCTGCCGAGGCGCGTCGGGAGGATTTTGATGAAATCTATGCGGAATACGCAGATGAGAAGGCCAAGGAGCAGTCCAGCCGGTGCAGTCAGTGCGGTGTTCCCTATTGTCAGACGCATTGTCCGTTGCACAACAACATTCCCGACTGGTTGCGTCTGACGGCTGAAGGGCGGTTGGAAGAAGCGTATCAGGTCAGTCAGGCAACAAATACGTTTCCCGAGATTTGTGGCCGCATCTGCCCGCAGGATCGGCTGTGCGAAGGCAATTGCGTGATCGAGCAATCGGGCCATGGCACTGTGACGATTGGGGCCGTCGAGAAATACATCACCGACACGGCTTGGGAAAAAGGTTGGGTGCAACCGATTACTCCGGCGCAGGAACGTACTGATTCTGTTGGCATAATCGGGGCTGGCCCTGGTGGTTTGGCAGCGGCGGATGTGCTGCGCCGGGCCGGGGTGCAGGTGACTGTCTATGACCGGTATGACCGCGGTGGCGGATTGCTGACCTATGGGATTCCCGGCTTCAAGCTGGAGAAAGACGTTGTCATGCGCCGGATGGAGCAATTGGAGCAGGGCGGGGTCCAGTTCGAGCTTAATTGCGACGTGGGCAAGGACATCCAATTCGAGGAAATTCACAATAAACACAACGCGGTACTGATCGCCACGGGTGTCTACAAGAGCCGTGATCTGCAAGGTCCGGGCTCGGGTGCGAAGGGGATCGTGAAGGCGCTGGATTATCTGACGGCAAGCAACCGGCTGTGCTTTGGCGATACGGTGCCCGAGATCGACAGTGGCGAGTTGAGTGCCGAAGGCAAACGAGTTGTTGTGATCGGTGGCGGCGATACCGCTATGGATTGTGTGCGGACGGCGATCCGGCAGGGGGCCACCTCGGTCAAGTGCCTGTATCGGCGGGACCGCGAAAACATGCCGGGCAGTCAGCGCGAAGTGCAGAATGCCGAGGAAGAAGGTGTGGAATTTCTGTGGCTTAGCGCGCCCAAGGGCTTTTCGGGCGATCCTGTCAGCGCGGTGAAGGTGCAGCAGATGCGGTTGGGTCAGCCCGATGCCACAGGACGCCAGAGCCCCGAACCGATCGAAGGTGCGGAGCATGATGAGCCTGCCGATCTGGTCATCAAGGCGCTGGGATTTGAGCCGGAAGACCTGCCAACCCTTTGGAATCAAGAGGAATTGGCGGTCACGCGCTGGGGCACCATCAAGGCGGATTTCACCACGGGGCAGACCTCGATGCCGGGTGTTTTCGCGGTGGGGGACATCGTGCGCGGTGCCTCGCTGGTGGTGTGGGCCATCCGTGACGGGCGCGATTCCGCAGCAGCGATTCTGGATCATCTGAACGCCGCGCAATCGGTCGCGGCCGAGTGAGAGATGCGTAGGGTTCGTACGAATCCTACGCCGGTTTCGTACCAAAGAACGGCCCGTTTCGCCGATTTGTGTACACAACGGATTTGACGGTGGATGTGACGGCACGCCGGAGCACCACGAGACAGGATACAGGGCAGTAGCCCTGACCCACCGGATAAAGGAAGGGTTAACGGAAATGACGAGTCTGGATCACAACTGGAAGGCCGAAGAAGAGGCCAAGCGCAACTGGCTGGCCGAGAACGGCATGTACGGCCATGACGAGGAGCATTCCTCGTGCGGGGTCGGTCTGGTGGTGTCGATTGACGGCAAGCCGAGTCGCAAGGTCGTCGAGGCCGGGATCGACGCGCTGAAGGCGATCTGGCATCGCGGCGCGGTGGATGCCGATGGCAAGACCGGCGATGGCGCGGGTATCCATGTGCAAATCCCGGTGCCGTTCTTCTATGACCAGATTCGCCGCACCGGGCATGAACCCAACGAGAACAAGCTGATGGCCGTTGGTCAGGTGTTCTTGCCGCGCACCGATTTCAACGCGCAGGAAACCTGCCGGACGATCGTGGAAACCGAAGTGCTGCGCATGGGCCATTACATCTATGGCTGGCGGCATGTGCCGGTGGATGTGAACTGCCTTGGCGAAAAGGCCAATGCGACGCGGCCCGAGATCGAGCAAATCCTGATCTCGAACGCCAAAGGCATCGAGGAAGAGGAATTCGAGCGTGAATTGTATGTGATTCGCCGCCGGATCGAGAAGGCTGCCACAGCCGAAGGCATCAACGAGATGTATATCGCGTCGCTGTCGTGCCGGAGCATCATCTACAAGGGGATGATGCTGGCCGAGCAGGTGGCGGAATTTTATCCCGACCTGCTAGACGACCGGTTCGAGAGCGCCTTCGCGATCTATCACCAGCGCTATTCGACCAACACCTTCCCGCA
>JALQUE010000078.1 GCA_023260815.1 Roseovarius sp. | reverse complement strand
CGATCCGCTTGAGGACATAGGGCAATTGACTGACAGGGATTGTCCCGTCGAGGCACATGTAGTCGTTGATCTGCCCCATGGCGCCGAACGCGGATTTGCGACCCAGCCAGATGCGCGCGCTTTCCTCGGCGGAGGTGCTTTGGCGCAGTTCCACGGGGTTGTGGGTGCGGGCGATGCCCATGATGGTTTCCAGTTGCTCGTCGATTTCGGCGTCCGAGCCTTCGACCTCAACGATCAGAAGCGCCTCGCAATCGGGATAGCCGGCTTTGGCGAACGCCTCGCAGGCGCGGATGCAGGGGCGGTCCATGAATTCGATCGCGACCGGCAGGACACCGGCCTTGATGATGTCCGAGACGCACTGGCCCGCGACCTCGTTGCTGTCAAAGCCCATCAGGACCGGGCGCGCGCCTTCGGGCTTGTGGAGGATGCGCAGGGTGGCTTCGGTGACGACGCCAAGCTGCCCTTCGGAGCCACAGATCAGGCCCAGAAGATCATAGCCCGGCGCATCCAGATGCGCGCCGCCCAGTTCGGTGATGGTGCCGTCCATCAGCACCATCGTGACGCCCATCAGGTTGTTGGTGGTCACGCCGTATTTCAGACAATGCGCGCCACCCGAATTCATCGCGATGTTCCCGGCGATGGCGCAGGCCAGCTGACTGGAGGGGTCGGGGGCATAGAAAAACCCCTGTTCCTCGACGGCGCCGGTGACCGATAGATTGGTGCGCCCGGACTGCACCTTGATGATCCGGTTGTCATAGTCGGTTTCCAGCACGTCATTCAGACGCGCAACACCCAGAATGACACTGTCGGCGGTGGGCAGGGCGCCACCGGCCAGCGACGTCCCCGAGCCGCGCGGCACCACTGGCACGCCCATGTCGTGACAGATCCGCAGCGCATCCGAGACCTGCTGCGTGGAGGTGGGCAGGATCGCGGCCATCGGCGGACATTTGTAGGCGGTCAGCGCGTCGCATTCATAGGCACGGGTTTCGGACGGATCCGAGATCACCGCATCGGCGGGCAATACCTGCAGCAGACGCGCGATCAGATCGGCCTTGCGCGCAATGATGTCTTGGTTGGGACGTGGCATTTCCATGGGAGAACCTCTCTATTGGTAATAAAATATAACCAATTTCAATCTCTGGCAAGTTGTTCTTGTGGACTGTATCGTGCCGGCATGGATTGGATGGACCGTCTTGCCTTTTTTTCGATGCTGGATTGCATCGCTGCCGGGATCTTGTTCGGCGGTTGGATCATTATTGGCTATGTAATTGAAAATCCACCGCGAAACTATCCTTCGGTTTCTGTACTGATGGCGCAATACCGGCGGGAATGGATGGTTCAGATGATCACCCGCGACCCACGCATCTTTGACGCGCAGATCCTTGCCACGCTCAGACAGGGCACATCTTTTTTCGCCTCGGCCACGATGATCGCGATTGGTGGTTGTTTTGCCCTTTTCGGTAACATGGAGCGATTCATCGGCGTGGCGGAGGACCTGACGCTGGAGGCGGACCCGGCGATTGTCTGGGAGGTCAAGATCCTGGTGCTGATCGTGTTTCTGGCCAATGGGTTTCTCAAGTTCGTCTGGTCGAACCGGCTGTTTGGATATTGCGCGGTGCTGATGGCGGCGGTGCCCAATGAGGCGGATAATCCGCTGGCGGCGAAACGCGCGGCCAAGGCGGGCGAGATCAACATCACCGCCGCCAGAAGTTTCAACCGCGGCCTGCGGTCGGTCTATTTCGCCTTGGCCGCGACGGTCTGGCTGTTGGGTGCGGAAGCCTTGATCGTGGCGGCGGGGCTGACGTGCCTGGTGCTGCTACGCCGGGAATTCGCATCGCAGTCGCGCGCCGTTCTGGTGGAACGCGACAGCCCTGCCGAAACGGATTGAGGCGGCCCGGATCTCCGCGCCGCCCCAAATCTGAGCACACATCCCGAAGATGGGCGAAAGCGGACCCTGACGCTTAATGCGTCGTCCCTTTGCCATTGAAGCCCGGATAGACATAGGCGCCGTTAGGCTGTGTGTCCGGACCCGATCCAAACCTGTACGACGCCGCGCCCTGTTGGCCACCCTCTATGTGGAAGGTCGCGATTTCCGACGCCAGACTGGCCGAAGCCTGTGATAGCAGCTTGGAGGCCGAGGCGCTTTGGACCACCATTTCGGCGTTTTCCTGCGTCACACGGTCAAGCTGACAAATGGCGCTATTGATCTGCGATAGGGTCGCGGACTGATCGCTGAAGCCATGCGCGATGCGCCCTACGATGTCGGACAAACCGCCGACACCCGTGAAGATTTCGCCCAGATCCTGCCCGGCGCGGTTGACCAGATCGACCCCGTCCGACACATGACGCGCACTTTCGGCGATCAGTTCAGCAATCTCGCGCGCGGAGTCCGAGCTGCGCTGCGCAAGCTGGCGAACCTCGGAGGCGACAACAGCAAACCCGCGCCCGGCAGGGCCGGCACGGGCGGCTTCGATCGCGGCGTTGAGGGCCAGAAGATTGGTCTGCACCGAGATCGCGTCAATCGCCGTCACGATGTTCGAGATGCGGCCCGAGGATTTCTGAATGAGGGTCATCGCCTCCATCACCTCGTCGACCAGTTTGCTGCTGCCTTCGGTCATCGAGCTGGACTTGCCGGCGATCACATTGGCGCGTTGCGCCTCTTCGGAGGCGGTGCGCATGGTTTCGGTCAGCTGTTCGACGGCGGCGGCCGTCTGGCTGAGGGCGGCAGACTGGGTCGATGTGCGCTCGGACAGGTTTTCAGACGATCCTTGCACCTGATCGCTGATGCCCCGCACGGTTCCGGTGACAGCGGAAACGCGGCCCAGAAGGGCATTCCAATCCTCGACCGTGTTGTTGAACGCCTCACAAAGCAACGCGACGTCGGGCAGTTTGCTGACCGTGATCCGATGGGTCAGGTCACCATCGCGCAAGCGGCCAAGAGCATGGGCCACATCCTCGATCGCCTCGCGGCGTTCGGTGATGTCGGTCGCAATCTTGACGACCCGGGCGACCTTGTGGAATTCATCGAAAACCGGCGCATAGGTCGCCTGAATCCAGAGGCGCTTGCCCGACCGGGTGCGGCGCGGAAACTGATCTGAAAAACTGTGGCCTTCACGAAGCCGCTGCCAGAAGCGGGTGTACTCGCTGCTGCGGGCGTAGTCGGCATCGACAAAAATCTGGTGATGCCTGCCAACGATGTCTTCGGAGCGGTATTCGACCGCAGCCAGAAAATTTTCGTTGGCCTCGATAATGTTGCCATCAACGGTGAAATGAATAACGGCCTGCGTGCGGTTGACCATATCCAGAAGGGCGCAATCTGCCGTGCTCAGAGCCGGGGCAGATGAAATATCCAGTGTCACTTTGAGATCCCATTTGTGCATTTCTCACGCAGCACAACGACACGGGACACAAACATTTTAGCGCAAAAAGAGTCGGTTAGAGCCGCATCAGCGTCGGCCTTCGCGCAGCCAGCCGCCAAGGATCAGGCCCGAGATCAGAAGCAGCACCGCCCAAGCAGGCAGAAGCGGGGTCTGAGTGACCGAGGCCGTCTCGAAGGCGCCGCGCGGGGTGATGCCGATCCACCCCCGCCCCGAGGCCGGGCGCCCCTCGCGGACCTCGCGGATGCGCGGCAGCCCGTCTTCCAGCGCCTTGGCACCGCCCCCGGTGCGGTCGAGCAGAGGTTGCAGCGCCGATGCGCTGGCGATGGTCTGTTCAAACTCCACGGGTGCCGCCGGGCCAAGCCCGATCACGGCGGATTGGTCGCCGTTTTCCAACCGGTAGAGGCCGATCTCGGGACCGTCGTACAGCGCCTCGAAACGGCCGGGGGTGACTTCTTCAAGCTCTCGTTCGATCGTGTCGCCGGAGGGCGTGGTGATCGTGACCGACCCCACATCATCGGTCAGCGAGCGTCGGATCACGCGCATCTGCTGACCCGTGGCCTCGGCCCAGAGGGCTTCTTCCTCAAGCTCGGGTTCTTTCATCATCCAATGGGCAAGGCGGCGGAGGAGTTCAAGCTGCGGCCCGCCGCCTTCGTAGCCGCGGTTCCACAGCCACGCATGATCCGACGCCAGAAGCGCCACACGCCCTTCGCCGACCCGGTCCAGCACCAGAAGCGGGCGATCATCCTTGCCGGTCATGACCACATCGCCCGAGGCTTGTTCCACTTCGATCTGGCGCATCCAGCGGCCCCATTCGCCATCGAATTCCTGCTCCAGCCCGGCGGTCACGGGGTGACGCTGACCCAGGTCCGAGACTTTGGGCCGATAGCGTTCTTCCAGCACGCGGGCGGTTGGCCGGGCCGGGACGATGGATTCGAGAGGCGTGCGATACAGGCTGTCCGCCGAGGCGAAGTCCGGGCCAGCGGCAATCAGCACCGCACCGCCCTGTTCGACATAGTTGCGCACATTGTCCAGATAGATCGACGGCAGGATGCCGCGCCGCTTGTAGCGGTCAAAGATGATCAGGTCGAAATCCTCGATCTTTTCCAGGAACAGCTCTCGCGTGGGAAAGGCGATCAACGACAGCTCGCGCACCGGAACGCCGTCCTGTTTCTCGGGCGGGCGCAG
>JALQUE010000051.1 GCA_023260815.1 Roseovarius sp. | reverse complement strand
AACAAATGGGGCCGCACCCACGACATCGAAAACCTCTTTGTCTCGGACGGCTCGCAATTCACCACCGGGGCGGCCGAAAACCCGACGCTCACCATTGTGGCGCTGGCCATTCGTCAGGCCGACCACATCGCAGGTGAGCTCTCGCGCGGCAATCTTTGACGATCGGACCAACCGCGCAGCCCCCGGTGCAGCTCCCTTGCACCGGGGGTTTTTCATGCGGCCCCGGCCCCTCGAACCATGCAGGACCGCCCCCCGCCCCGCCCTTTGGATCGCTGCGGAATTTTTTCGCCGGGATCGGAAATTTGGGCTTGCAGCCCGCGCCAAGAGTTTATATCTCACGCCTCACCCAAGGACGCGGGTGTAGCTCAGGGGTAGAGCGTTACCTTGCCAAGGTAAATGTCGTGAGTTCGAATCTCATCACCCGCTCCAATTCTTCCACCGACCGGAACTGAAAAATTGCCCTTCGGGGCCACCTTTGGCGTGTCGCCGGCCCCCTCCCTATGCCCCCGGCCCTCAATCCCCTGCCACATCGCACACACCACTGTCCCGCGCCCCCTTGGCGCGGCAATCCCCGCCCCCTATAAGGGCGCGGCAGATATTCGTAAGGACAAACGCTCATGCGCAGTGCGACGATCACCCGCAAGACGGCGGAAACCGACATCACCGTCGAGATCACCCTCGACGGCACCGGCACCTATGACAACCGGACCGGCGTGGCGTTCTTCGACCACATGCTTGATCAGTTGGCCCGCCACTCGCTCATCGATATGACCATCCGTTGCACCGGCGACACCCATATCGACGATCACCACAGCGTCGAGGATGTGGGCATCGCCCTCGGTCAGGCGCTCTCGCACGCGCTCGGCGACAAGCGCGGCATCCGCCGCTATGGCGACTGCCTGCTGCCGATGGATGATGCGCTGGTGCGTGCCGCCCTGGATCTGTCGGGCCGGCCTTATCTTGTCTGGAACGTCGATCTGCCCACCCAAAAGATCGGCGCGTTCGATTGCGAACTGGTGCGCGAATTCTTTCAGGCGTTCAGCACACATGGCGGCATCACGCTGCATGTCGACGCGCTGCACGGCCTCAACAGTCACCACATCGCCGAGGCCGCCTTCAAGGCCGTGGCCCGCGCCTTGCGTCACGCGGTCGAAACCGACCCGCGCAAATCCGATGCCGTGCCTTCGACCAAAGGGGCATTGTAAGCGGCATGACCACGGTCATCATCGACTACGAATCCGGCAACCTGCATTCGGCCCAGAAGGCGTTTCAACGCATGGCGCTTGAAACCGGCGCGGGCGAGGTGCTGGTCACCAGCGATCCCGACACCGTGCGCCGCGCCACGCGCATCGTGCTGCCCGGTGACGGGGCCTTCCCCGCCTGCCGCGATCAGCTCTACGATCACCGTGGCCTGTTCGAGGCGATCGAAGACGCGGTGATCGGCCAAGGCCGCCCCTTCATGGGCATCTGTATCGGGATGCAGATGATGGCCACGCGCGGCCTTGAATACCGCGACACCACCGGCTTCGACTGGATCGGGGGCACGGTCGAACGGATCGCGCCCTCGGATGCGTCGCTCAAGGTGCCGCATATGGGCTGGAACGATCTGGTGATCGACCATGACCACCCGATCTTCGCCGGGATCTCGACCGGCGATCACGCCTATTTCGTGCATTCCTACCACTTCCACGTGGCCGATCCCGCGCATCTTCTGGCGCATGTGGACTATGCCGGCCCGATCACGGCGGTCGTGGGCCGCGACACCATCGTCGGCACGCAGTTCCACCCCGAAAAAAGCCAGTCCACCGGGCTGCGGATGATCTCGAATTTCCTGACCTGGAAACCCTGAGCCCCTCCTGAGGACGCACCCCGGGCCCTGCGCGCCCGCCGGTCACGGCGGGCCAGCCTGTCCCCTGCCAGACCCTCAGGGAAAGATCACTGCACCCGCCGCCAGGTCTGCTTGGCGCAGATCAATCCGCCCGCCACACAGCCGCGCAGCTTCAGCGCATTGCCCTCAAGATCGATCTTGCCGATATAGACCTTGTCGTTCGATGGCCGCCACACCTTGCCCTCGTACCGCCCCTCGCCCACCGGGGTCATGTTGCGCACGATCATCTTGCCGACCGTGTCCGACGGCGTCTCCACCCCGTCGCGAAAGGTCTTCGCGACCGTGCCGCAAATATCGCTGCCACAGGGCTGCATGGCGACATGCGCATAGCCCTCTCCGTCCACCTCGGTCTGCCACACGCCCAGAACCGGGTCCGCCAACGCGGCCCCTGCGCCCAAACCCCATACCATGGCCATCGCCAGAACACGTTTCATCCCTGACACTCCTCCCGTTCAGTGACCCGACGCTGCCCCGCCCGCGCGGGGCAGTTCAAGTCTGACGTCGGGTCGCGTTGCATTTCCCGCAGCCTCATGCCAAACGGCGCCAACCGCTTGCAGCAAGGGACACGCGCCATGATCCTCTATCCCGCCATCGATCTCAAGGACGGTCAGGCCGTGCGCCTGCTCAAGGGCGACATGGACAAGGCCACCGTGTTCAACGACGATCCCGCAGCCCAGGCCGAAGCCTTCGTGCGCGCGGGGTGCGAATGGCTGCATCTGGTGGACCTCAACGGCGCCTTCGCCGGCACGCCCGTCAACGCCGCCCCGGTCGAGTCGATCCTGCGGCGCTGCCCGGTCCCCGCCCAGCTTGGCGGCGGCATCCGCGACATGGCCACGATCGAAGGCTGGCTCGACAAGGGGCTGGCCCGTGTGATCCTCGGCACCGTCGCCGTCGAAAACCCCGCCCTCGTCCGCGAGGCCGCCCGCGCCTTCCCCGGACAGGTCGCCGTCGGCATCGACGCCCGCGAAGGCCGCGTCGCCACCAAAGGCTGGGCCACCGAGACCGACATCCGCGCCACCGATCTCGCCCGCTCCTTCGAAGACGCGGGCGTTGCCGCGATCATCTACACCGATATCGACCGC
>JALQUE010000034.1 GCA_023260815.1 Roseovarius sp. | reverse complement strand
TAGGCCAGCATCAGCACGATTGGGTCGACGTCGCCGCCCTGTTCCTGGGCATAGCTTTCCGCCAGGGTCTGCAGCTCATCGAGCTGGTTCAGGGTGGCGTCGAATTCATCCGCAGCGCGGGCCTGCACCGATCCGCTGTCGCCCTGATCGGCCAACTCGTCCAGAATATCCAGCAGCATCGCGCGCGCATCGCAGACGCCCAGGATCGCAGGGGTTTCGCGCACCGCCACGGCCCCACCGCCGAACGGCTCGATCACCAGCCCCAGACGCGCCAGATCCTCGGCCAGCTCCAGCAGCCGTGCGGCATCATCCGCCGGCATCTCGACGATCTCGGGGATCAAGAGCGCCTGGCTCGCGACGCCATTTTCGGCCATCTGCCGCTTGAGCTTTTCATAGACGATCCGCTCATGGGCGGCATGGGCATCGACGATCACGATCCCGTCGGTGGTCTGCGCAAGGATGTAATTCTCATGCAGGTGCGCCCGCGCCGCACCAAGCGGCAGCGCCTCGGGGGGCATGTCCTCGGGCGCGGTCTCCTCGGCCAAAG
Organism: Roseovarius sp.; assembly: GCA_023260815.1. Lineage (GTDB taxonomy): Bacteria > Pseudomonadota > Alphaproteobacteria > Rhodobacterales > Rhodobacteraceae > Roseovarius. Next base: position 14,947 of record JALQUE010000034.1, on the reverse strand, counting down.
GCTCGACCCGCGCGCTGTAATCCCCGGCCATCTCGGCAAAGCCCGGCGCCTGCGCCTGATAGGCCACGGCCCGCGCCTGCGCCGAAGGACGGTCCATCTGATAGACCCGTGCCGGCCCCGCGCCTGCAGTCTGCTCGGGCCGCATCGCGCCAAGCGTCGCGCCCGCCACCGTGCTCGAGGCCCGATGCCCCGCCTCGGCCAGCGCATGTCGCAGCCCCGACACGATCAGCCCGCGCGCCAGACCCGGATCGCGAAACCGCACCTCGGATTTGGCGGGATGCACGTTCACATCCACCAACACCGGATCGCAGTCCAGAAACAGCGCCGCCGCCGGGTGCCGATCCCGGCTCAGCACATCCATATAGGCCGCGCGCAACGCGCCGATCATCATACGGTCGCGCACCGGCCTGCCATTCACGAACAGATACTGCGCCACCGCCGATCCGCGTGAATAGGTGGGCAGCGCGGCATAGCCCGTCATCCGCAGCCCGTCGCGTGTGGCGTCGATCCTCAATGCGTTGTCGGCGAAATCAGCGCCCAGTATCCGGCCCAGCCGCCCGTGCAGCGCATCGAACATGTCGCCGGTCTCGGCATCGGCGCGAAACACGATCCGCCCTTCGCCGCCCCCCGAGCCGCCCCCCGACAGATCGCGCAGGGTAAAGCCCACGAACGGCTCTGCCATCGCCAACCGCTTCAGGATATCACCGATTGCCTGCGCCTCGGCCCGGTCCGAGCGCATGAATTTCAGCCGCGCGGGCGTGGCGTGAAACAGATCGCGCAGCGTGACGATCGTGCCGCCATTCAATGCCGCGGGCTTGACCTTGCCCATCTCTCCGCCGCTCACGGCAATTTCTGCCGCCTCGTGGCCCTGCGCGCGCGATGTGATGGTCAGCCGCCCCACCGCCCCAAGACTGGGCAGCGCCTCGCCACGAAACCCGAAGGTGTGGATGTTTAGCAGATCGGTGCCGTCGATCTTGGATGTGGCGTGCCGCGACAGCGCCAGCGCAAGGGCGTCCGGCGCGATCCCGCAGCCATCATCGGTCACCCGGATCAGCGTCTTGCCGCCATCCGCATAGGCCACGTCGATTCGCCGCGCGCCCGCATCCAGCGCGTTTTCCACCAGTTCCTTGACCGCCGATGCCGGTCTTTCCACAACTTCGCCCGCCGCGATCCGATTGATCGCCGCGTCGTCAAGCTGCCGGATCACCGGTTGCGACTGGCTTATATTGGGGCTGGGCCTGTTCATGCCCCAATACCTAGCATGGGTGACGGCGATTCTGCCAGATCACTCTTGGTCCCGTCAGCGCGTTTGAAAAAACTCCCACCGCTGTGGGGGTTGGAATGCTATTGTATTCAATTAAGTGAATACAAACCCATTTAATGCGCATCATTCAACCGCATGGAGGACATGCCGATGTTCAGTCGCACCAGCCCCGGCACGGGCGCACTTTCCCCCACCGTCACCGGGTTTCACGATCCGGCCACCGGATCGATCCAATATGTCGTCGTGGATGACAGCACCAGGAAGGCCGCTCTGATCGACGTGGTGCTTGATTTCGACCCGGCCGAGGCCCGCACCCGTCACGCATCGGCCCAAGAGATCGTCGATTTCGTCCACCGCGAAGAGCTCGAGGTCGAGTGGATCCTTGATACCCACCCCCACGCCGATCACCTCATGGCCTCTGCTTGGCTCAAGGAGCAGCTTGGCGCGCCTGCCGCCATCGGGGCGCGTGTGCGCGACATCGCCCGGCTGTGGGAAAAGATCTACAACACACCCGGCACGTTCGACCCCGACCGCGATTTCGACCGCCTGTTCGAGGATGGCGAAACGTTCAAGCTGGGCAATCTGGATGTGCGCGTGATGCTCTCGCCCGGCCACACGCTCGGGTCGATCACCTATGTCGTGGGCGATGATGCGGCCTTCGTGCATGACACGCTGATGCATGTCGATGTCGGCACCTCGCGGGCCGATTTCCCCGGCGGATCGTCGAACGAACTTTATGACAGCCTGCAGGCGATCCTTGCGCTGCCCGATGCGACGCGGCTCTTCATCGGCCATGATTACCCGCCCGTCGGGGATCGCACCGATCCCGCATGGGAGGCGACAGTCGCGATGCACAAGGCCCATAACCCGCATATCGGCGGCGGCGCGACGCGCGAAGCGTTCACCAAGCTGCGCGACGATCGCGACGCCACGCTCGGCCTGCCCGACAGGATCCTCTATGCCTTGCAGGTCAATCTGCGCGGCGGTCGCCTGCCCGATCCCGAAGGCGACGGGAACCGCTATTTCAAGATCCCCGCAAACCGTTTCTGATCCCTGAAAGGACCAACCATGAAGACCGAAACCGTAGGCACCTCCGACTTGCAGACATGGACCGTCGATGAGGTGGCGCAGGCTTGGGCGCGCAACGAGGTCGTGCTGATCGACGTGCGCACGCCACAGGAATACATGTTCGAACATATCGAAGGCGCCCTGCTTCTGCCGATGCCGTTCTTCAACGCCGACAAGCTGCCGGGCCAGAGCGACAAGCAGATCGTCTTTCATTGCGGCTCGGGGGTGCGGTCCGACAAGGTGGCGCGTGCCGCCCTTGGGGCCGGGATCGACCGGATCGCCCATATGGAAGGTGGGTTCGCCGCGTGGAAACAAGCGGGCCTGCCGTTCATCGGAACCAACATGGCCACCGGTGCGCCACAGCGGGTGAACGACTGATCGCCAGAGTGCCGGACACAAAAAAATCCCGGGCGCGGACGCCCGGGATGTGTTTCTCGCAAGTCACTGACCGGAAGGATGTCAGCCTTTCGAGAATTCGGGATAGGCTTCCATCCCCAGCTCGGCCATGTCCAGACCGTTGATCTCGGCTTCTTCGCTGACGCGAATGCCCATCACGGCCTTGAGGATGAACCACAGGATCAGGCTGCCCACGAAGGTGAACACACCGTAGGCGATGATGCCCATCAGCTGCGTGCCCAGGCTCGCGTCGCTGTTGTAGAAGATCACCGCGATGGTGCCCCAGATACCTGCGAACAGGTGAACCGGGATCGCGCCGACAACGTCGTCGATCTTCAGCTTGTCCAGCAGCGGCACCGTGAAGACCACGATCACACCACCGATGGCACCGATCCACAGCGCGCCGAACAGGCTGGGCGCCAGAGGCTCGGCCGTGATCGACACCAGACCGGCCAGCGCGCCGTTCAGCACCATGGTCAGGTCGGGCTTCTTGTACAGCACCTGCGTCAGGATCAGCGCCGTCACGGCACCGGCTGCGGCGGCCATGTTGGTGTTCGCGAAGATGCGCGACACGTCCGACACGTCACCCACGGTGCCCATGGCCAGCTGCGAGCCGCCATTGAACCCGAACCAGCCCAGCCACAGGATGAACGTGCCCAGAGTGGCCAGCGCCAGGTTGGAACCGGGCATCGGGTTGACCTTGCCATCCTTGCTGTACTTGCCAAGACGCGGTCCCAGCACGATGGCGCCTGCCAGAGCGGCCCAGCCACCCACCGAGTGAACGACAGTCGAGCCGGCGAAGTCCGAGAACCCGGCTTCCGACAGCCAGCCGCCGCCCCACTGCCACGACCCCGAGATCGGGTACATCACACCGGTCAGCAGGATCACGAAGATCAGGAAGGGCCACAGCTTGATCCGCTCGGCCAGCGCGCCCGACACGATCGAGGCCGTGGCGGCGACGAACACCAGCTGGAAGAAGAAGTCCGACCCGATCGAGGCATAGTCCAGCGCCGCATCGGCCGCCGCGACACCCACGGGATCAAGTACCGTCGTCGAAAAGAACGGCCCGACCCAGCCCGCAACCATCCAGCCATCGCCCGGATACATCAGGTTGAAGCCGATCAGCCAGTACATGATCGCCGCAAAGGAATACAAAGCGATGTTCTTCGTCATCTGCATGGTGACGTTCTTCGACCGCACCAGCCCGCCTTCGAGCATCGCAAAGCCGGCGGCCATGAAGAAGACCAGAAAGCCCGCCATGCAGAACAGCAGGGTCGTCATGATATAGGGACCGATCTCGTCGAAGCTGGGCGTCGCGTCCTGCGCAAGCGCCAGCGTCGGCAGCGCGGTCAGTGCCGCAGCCGCAAGGCCGGTCTTTGTGATTCGGTTCATGTCCATTGTCCTTTCCCCCACGCGTCTCAAAGCGCGTCTTCGTTGGTTTCGCCGGTGCGCACGCGCACGGCTTGCTGGATGTCGAGAACGAAAATCTTGCCGTCGCCGATCTTGCCGGTGCGGGCGGTGTTGGTGATCGTCTCGATCACCTGATCCGCCATCGACGCCGAGACCGCGATCTCAAGCTTGACCTTGGGCACGAAGTTCACGGCGTATTCCGCGCCGCGATAGATTTCCGTATGACCCGACTGCGAGCCGAAGCCCTTGATTTCCGTCACCATCATCCCGCGCACGCCGATTTCGGTCAGCGCCTCGCGGACCTCCTCCAGCTTGAACGGTTTGATTGTCGCAATGATGAGTTTCACTGGTGTCCCTTTCGGTTACGTTCACCCTGTGCGGTTTGCACTTGCAGCAAATGCCGTGAATTCCGAATCCGGAAGGCGACTCGGGGAAATCTCTGGCACTTCTCAGGATGAAATGATTAAAAATTGTGCGATATATCCAAAATGCATAAAATTTAATCTTTGATGGAAGGCAGCGCAGAAGGCAGCGCAGATGTTCGGCAGGGGTCTACTTTTGTATTTCGACGGTATAATATCCCCAAAACAGGCAAGTCCCGGGCAGGACCCACATGAGTAATTCAGGTCGCAAGAAACCCCGTCTGGTGGCGGACAAGCGCTATGGCGCGCCCAAGGCATCCTCGGGCGCCAAGCCGCGCAAACCCTCGCCCAAGCGCGCGGCGCGGCCTCGCAAGTCGCGGTCGCGCAACCCGATTGTGCGCTTTGTCTCGGGCGTCTTCTCTTGGGTGTTCCGGCTTGTCTGGGGCATCGGCTGGCGGCTTGGCGCCGTTGTTTTCCTGATCCTCGGTGTCGCGGTCGGCTATACCTACACCACCTTGCCCGAGGTCGATGAATTCCTCGATGGGCGCGCGCGCGGCTCGGTCACGTTGCTGGACCGCGAAGGCGATGTCTTTGCATGGCGGGGCGATCAGTTCGGCGGCGTGGTCACTGCCGACACCGTCAGCCCGCATCTCAAGAATGCCGTCATCGCCACCGAAGACAAACGCTTCTACATGCATCCCGGCGTCGATCCCATCGGCATCGCCAGCGCGATCCGAATCAACCTCAGCGAGGGGCGCGGCCCGCTTCAGGGCCATGGCGGCTCGACGATCACGCAACAGGCGGCGAAACTGCTGTGTTTCGGGGTCACATACGACCGCACCCAATGGGAAAGCGAGGCCGCCTATATTCGTGACTGCCGCCGCACGTCGCTTGCGCGCAAGCTCAAGGAAGCGATCTATGCGATGGCCATGGAGGCCAAGTATACCAAGGACGAGATCCTTTCCATCTATCTCAACCGGGCCTATCTGGGCGGTGGCGCTTATGGGGCCGAGGCCGCTTCGCAACGGTTTTTCGGCAAGGGCGCCGCGCAATTATCGATCTCCGAAGGGGCGATGCTGGCGGGTCTTTTGACCGCGCCCTCCACCCTTGCGCCGACCGCCAATCTGGAACGCTCGCAGAACCGCGCCTCGGTCGTGGTGCGGCTGATGCGCGATCAGGGCTATATCTCGGCGTCGGACGCGGCCACGGCCCTGGCCCGTCCCGCCGAACTCAGCGAAGCCGCCGAACGGCAGGCGGGCGGCTATTTCGCCGATTGGGTGATGTCGTCAGGGCCGGAATTCTTTACGCGCGACACCACCGAAGACGTGATCATCCGCACCACGCTGGACCAGAGGATGCAGACCGCCGCCGAAGAGGCGCTCAGCTATATCTTCGAAAACAAGGTGCGCGAAGGCTCCAAGGCGCAGGCCGCGATCGTCGTGATGTCCGCCGATGGTGCGGTGCGTGCGATGGTCGGCGGGCGCAAGACCCGCGTCACCGGCGCCTTCAACCGCGCCACGCAAGCCAAGCGGCAGACCGGCTCGGCCTTCAAGCCCTTCATCTATGCCACCGCGCTTGAATTGGGGTATACCCACGACTCCACGGTCGTCGATGAACCCTTCTGCCTCGACATTCCCGGTTCGGGCCGCTGGTGCCCGGAAAACTACACCCGCAACCATTATGGCCGCGTCACCCTGACTGATGCGCTCAAGAATTCGCTCAACATCCCCGCAGTCAAGATTTCGGAAAGTGTCGGCCGCGATCTGGTGCGCAAGGTGGCCAGCGATTTCGGCATCGCAAGCGATCTGGACGCAGGCCCGGCCCTCGCGCTCGGCACCTCGGAAAGCACCCTGATCGAGATGACGGGCGCCTATGCCGGCATCCTGAACGGCGGGTCATCTGTCACGCCCTACGGTCTGGTCGAGTTGCGCCTTCTGGGCGACGAGGAAACGCTGATGGGCACCGCCGGTGGCATCGGCGAACGCGTCATTCAGGAAGACGCCGCGCGCGAGCTGATCTGGATGATGCATCAGGTGGTCCAAAGCGGCACGGGCGGGCGCGCAAAACTCCCCGACCGCGAGGTGGCTGGCAAGACCGGCACGACACAGGCCGCGCGCGATGCCTGGTTTCTTGGCTTCACCGCCGATTACGTTGCCGGGGTCTGGATGGGCTATGACGACAACACGCCGCTGACCGGGGTCACCGGAAGCGGACTGCCGGCTGAAATCTGGCACGAGACGATGCTGCGCGTTCACGAGGGGGTCGAACCGCGCCCGCTGCCCATGCTGCGCCCGGCCCCCAAACCGGCCCCGTCGCAGCCGATTCGCCGTCAGCCGGACAGTGGCAATGCGATCGAAAATCTGCTGCGGGGGCTGTTCGGCGCGGACCGCTGATATGCCTCAGGACGTGAGGTTCGCGGATATCGAGGACCGTCCCGGATCACCGGGGGGCAAGGCTGTGAAACGCCCACCGAAAGTCCGCGAAAAGCCTCCCGAAAAGCCCCCAGAAAGCCCCTGCAAAGACCAATGTGTACACAAATCCGGGCCAAAGCCCCGATGTTGGTCCTGAACGCGCGTAGGTTTCGTACGGGTCCGTACGCTCTATCCGGCGCTGCGCAGGTCTTGAATCAGCCCGTCGATATCGCCGCGGCGGCGGTCCAGCATGGCGCCGATTTCGGTCCGTTCGCTCAGCCGCAGGCTGACACCTTCGATCACCATATCAAAGAAAAGGTCTTGGCCGGACCGGTCCGACACTAGAAAACGCACCTCGAAGGGGGCCTCTCCGCGCAGGTAGACGGTTGACGCGACCTCATGCCAGGATTTGACCTGCCGAACACCCTTTACCTCAATCCGGCCACCAACGAACTCATTGAAACGCTTACCATATTTCCGGGCGATATAGCCGCGGAACGCATCCACGAACGCCCGCATCTGCCCAGAACTCAGCCTCCGGGAATCCGGTCCAAGCGTCGATTGCGCGATGATGTTGACGTCGGCATAACGCGCAAAAATCCGCTCGAAGTCGCTGATCATCGCCCCCACCGACTTACCCGAGCTGATGACGCGGTTGATCTCGGTCACGACCTGATCCACCAGTGCCTTGGCCTTGGCGTCGGTCAGCGCAAGCGCCTTTCCCGGCGCGGCCATGAACCCCGTAAGTGCAAGCCCTGAAAAGATAAAATCTCGTCGTGATAGGTTATTCATCATAAGGATCCTCGTAGCTTCCGGTCGGCAGATCATAGGGATCCTCTGCCGTTCCGTATGGTGAATCATACGGATCCAGATAAGATCCCTCCCGCCCTTGGCCCAGTTTGAACCTGCGATTCTGAAGGTAAAGTGATCGGGCCTGCGCATAGCTGTCGGCACTGTCATACAGGATTGAATCGATCGTGTCCGAGAACCGCCCACGATCACTCAGCCGCGATGACACCGAAGCCACTGTTCCATAATAATTTTCTGGCGATTCCAGCGCGTAGGTCAGCGGATTGGTGAAGATGTCCACCACCTTGCCCCATGCCGCCCGTTCGGTCGACGGGCCGAGCAATGGCAATTCCACATACCCGCCTTCCCGCACACCCCAGGCATACAGCGTTTCGCCAAAATCCGCGTCGGTCGGTTCGGGCATACCCAATTCGCTGGCCGGATCGAAGAACCCGCCAAGCCCCATGGTCGTATTCACCACGAAGCGATAGGTGTCCTCGGTCGCCCCTCTGCCATTGCCCTGCAGGATATTGTTCACAATGGACCCCGGCAGCGACAGATTGAAGGCGAACCGCCCGATCAGAGTTTCGATATCGTCCGGCAGAAAGTTTGAATACCCGCGCCCGGCAGGGCGGATCACGGCGCGGTCAACGGATCTGTTGAACTCGTGAATCTTGCGATTCGTCTTTTCGTATGGGTCGAACGGGTCTTCGGGCGAATGGCCCGGGCCGGGTGCCGCGCAGGCAGCCATAAGCAGCAAGGCTCCCGCTGCGGGAGCCAGTCGAAACCGACGGATGAATAATAGTCTCATGGCAGCAGGCAAGGATCAGACCAATTCAATATCACTGGAGATGCTACATAACGCATCCAAGCATGATGCCCATAAACAGGTAAAGCGAGTCATTTTTGTTGTTGCAATCAAGTGACAACCTCTGCCCTCGTGCGATTGCGGTTTTTTGGAGCGCCTTATGGCTTTTTCGTCATGATTTTTGATTTCCTTCCGGCTGATGACCGGCTAGCGTCCGGCGTGAAATGAACCAGCGAGGACATGAAAATGGGAACATTCGAAGCGAAACTGGCCGAGCTTGGCGTGACACTGCCTGACGCTCCGGCGCCGGCGGCCAACTATGTCCCTTATGTCCAGGTCGGGGACATGCTGTTCGTATCGGGCCAGATTTCGAAGGACGGGGATAAGATGATCACCGGCAAGCTTGGCGACGACATGGACACGGCTGCCGGCGCCGAGGCCGCCAAAGTCTGTGCGATTGCGCTGCTGGCGCAGGTCAAGGCGGCCTGTGGTGGTGATCTGGATCGGTTGAAGCGGGTGGTCAAACTGACCGGATTTGTCAACTCGACCCCGGACTACACAGAGCAACCACAAGTCATCAATGGCGCCTCCGATTTCATCGGCGCCGCGCTTGGTGATGCGGGCAAGCATTCACGCTCGGCGGTGTCTGCCGCGGCGTTGCCCTTTGGCGTGGCCGTTGAAATCGAAGGGATTTTCCAGATCGGATGAGGGACTTACCCGACGGTTTCCGCCGCCTGCCCATAGCGCATCGCGGTTTGCATGACGTGCGCGGCGGACGGCCGGAAAATTCGGTTGCGGCGGTCCGTGCCGCCATTGCGGCAGGCTACGGGATAGAAATTGACCTGCAGTTTTCGTCGGATGCCCGGGCCATGGTCTTTCATGATTATGATCTGGCCCGGCTGACCGGCATCCGGGGGCCGATCCGCCAAAGGACGGCGCAGGATTTGACCGCTATGCCCCTGCTTGGCGGTGCCGAGGGCATTCCGACCTTTGCTGCCTTGCTTGATCTGGTCGCGGGGCGGGTGCCTTTGTTGGTCGAACTCAAGGATCAGCACGGTCAGATGGGGGAAACGGATGGGCAGCTTGAACAGGCTGTCGCGGAAGATCTGCGGGGATATGACGGGCCAGTCGCTCTGATGTCGTTCAATCCGCATTCCGTGGCCAAGCTGCGCGATCTGGCGCCCGATGTGCCACGTGGGCTGGTTACATGCCGGTATCGCCGGATTGATTGGCCACTGCTCAAGCGTGGGGTGCGGCACCGGTTGCGCGACATCCCGGACTATGACCGCGTCGGCGCAAGCTTTATCAGTCATTCCGCAAAGGGTCTGAATCAGCCAAGGGTAACCGACCTCAAGGCGAATGGCGCGGCTGTTTTGTGTTGGACCATCCGTTCCGCCACCGAAGAGGCGCAGGCCCGCAAGGTGGCCGACAACATCACGTTCGAGGGCTATTTGCCTGACATTCCATCTTGATCCGCGCCGCGTCGGCCACAGATTGACGACAGGGTTTGAAAAGCGAGCGGGCATGGCAGAACATCAGGTCGAGATCACCGTCCATGACAGCCTTGCGCAGATCGATGCGGCGGTCTGGGATGCTTGCGCCTGTCCCGAGGCGGCGGACGGGGGGCGGCCTGTTGATCCGTTCACCACCTATCGGTTCCTCAGGGCACTGGAAGACAGCCGGTCAGTGGGCACGGGGACCGGCTGGACACCCTATTACATGACCGCCGACATGGACGGCCAAACCATTGGAGTTACACCACTTTTCCTCAAGTCGCACAGTCAGGGCGAATATATCTTCGACCACAATTGGGGCCATGCCTATGAGCGGGCAGGCGGGCGGTATTATCCGAAACTGCAAATCGCGGTTCCGTTCACGCCTGTCACCGGGCGTCGGTTCCTGACCCGACCCGGATTCGAGGTGGAGGGCCGCGCCGCCCTGATCCAAGGGGCTGTACAACTCGCTGAAAACAGTGGTCTTTCCTCGCTGCATGTCACCTTCTGCACCCAAGAGGAATTGGACGCGGGCGCTGCCTTGGGCCTGATGCCACGGCGCACGCAGCAATATCACTGGGTCAATCGCGACTATCCGGATTTCGAAGGGTTTCTGGACTCGCTCAGTTCGCGCAAGCGCAAGGCGATCCGCAAAGAGCGGCGCGTTGCTCAGGAATTCGGCGGTGAAATCAAACAGTTGACCGGAGAGGCCATCGAAAGGCACCATTGGGATGCGGTCTGGCAGTTCTATCAGGACACCGGCGCGCGCAAATGGGGGATGCCGTACCTGACCCGGGCGTTCTTCGATATTGCGCATAGCACGCTGCGCGATGATATTCTGTTGGTGCTGGCCGAACGCGACGGACGGCCGGTTGCGGGGGCGATGAACCTGATCGGCCGCGATACGCTCTATGGCCGCTACTGGGGGTGTTCCGAGCATCATCCCTGCCTGCATTTCGAGCTATGTTATTATCAGGCAATGGATTTTTCGATTGCCCATGGCTTGCAGACCATTGAGGCAGGGGCGCAAGGGGAACACAAGCTGGCCCGGGGCTACCTGCCGACGCCGACCCATTCGTTGCACTGGATCAACGATCCCGGACTCCGTGAGGCGATTGCCCGCTATCTTGAGGCGGAACGCGCCGCTGTCGAGGAAGACATTGAAATTCTTACGAGTTTTGGACCGTTCAAGAAAACCGAAGTGGAGGAGCACCAATGACAGAGAAACTCAGCGAGACGGCACGAGACACCACCCTGCGCCCCCTTCTGGAGGCGGGCTGGAGCCTGGATGACACCCGGGACGCAATGACAAAATCCTATAAATTCAGTGACTTCACCGAGGCATTCGGGTTCATGACCCGCGCTGCTATCTGGGCCGAGAAATGGAACCACCATCCCGAATGGTTCAATGTCTACAACAAGGTCGACGTGACCCTGACGACGCATGACGTGGGCGGGCTCAGTTCCCTTGATGTCAAGCTGGCGCGCAAATTCGACCTGCTGGCCGGTGAGGGATGAGATCGGTACGATCCGTACGAAACCTACGCGGGTTTGGGACCAACATCCCAACTCCCCCCCGGATTTGTGTCCCTTCCGTACGCAAATGACGTGAGGGACGGCAAAAATGAAACCGGCGGCCTTGGGGGCCGCCGGTTGATATCGTCAGACCTGGACAGGCCCGGCCTTACATTGCGGCCAGCATCGCTTCGCCGGCGCTGACCTCGCAGGCACCGGGATTTTCCTCTTCATGCAGCAGCGTGACGGTGCCATCCTCGACCAGCATCGCATAGCGCTTGGACCGCGCCATCAGGCCCACGGGCGGCGCGGTAAAGTCCATGCCGATCGCCTTGGTGAAGGCCGATTCGGAATCGCCCAGCATGGTGATGCCGGCATCGCTGGCGCCGGTGTCCTTGCCCCAGGCGCCCATCACGAACGGATCGTTGACCGAGATGCAGATGATCTCATCAACGCCTTTTTCGGCGAACTGGTCCTTGGTGCGCACGAAGCTGGGCACATGCGCGGAATGGCATGTCGGCGTGTAGGCGCCCGGCACGGCGAAGATCACCACCTTGCGGCCTGCGGTCTTGTCGGACAGCGTCACGGCCTCGGGGCCGTTGTCACCCATGTGAAGAAGTGTTGCGTCGGGCAGTTTGTCGCCTTTGGAAATGGTCATGGTCGGTCCCCGTCTATCAATTGCGTTTCGGTTGAGGCTAGTTATAGGGTCAGCGCGGGTGCGAGACCATGAAAAAACAGGAGTTTCAAGATGGCCGGTATAGTCGTGATCGGGGCGGGGCAGGCGGGGGCGTCCTGTGTGGCGAAACTGCGCAGCCTTGGCCATGACGGCCCGATCACCCTGATCGGCGAGGAACCCGTGCCGCCCTATCAGCGCCCGCCGCTCAGCAAGAAATACCTGCTGGGCGAGATGGAGGTCGCGCGCCTTTTCCTGCGCCCTGAAAGGTATTATGCCGACGCGGGTATCGCCTTGCATCTGAATTGCACGGTCACGGCCATCGACCGCAAGGACCGGGTGGTGATCGCGGGCGGCAAGGCGCTTGGCTATGACGATCTGGTGCTGACGACCGGCTCTGTGCCGCGCCGCCTGCCGGGCCGGATCGGCGGAGAGTTGGCGGGTGTCCATGTGGTGCGCGATCTCAAGGATGCCGACAGCATGGCGCCCGAATTCGTGGAAGGCCGCCATGTGTTGATCGTCGGCGGGGGCTATATCGGCCTCGAGGCGGCGGCGGTGGCGGCAAGCCGTGGCCTGAAGGTGACGCTGGTCGAGATGGGCGCGCGCATCCTGCAACGGGTCGCGGCGCCGGAAACCTCGGATTATTTCCGCGCACTGCACCGGGCGCATGGCGTGGATATCCGCGAAGGGGTCGGCCTCGACACCCTCTTGGGCGAGACCCGGGTGACGGCGGCCCGGCTGAGCGACGGGACCGAGATCGACGTGGATTTCGTGATCGTGGGGGTGGGGATCACACCGGCCACCGAATTGGCCGAAATGGCGGGCCTTGCGATCGAGAACGGCATCCGCACCGATGAATTCGGGCGCACCAGCGATCCGCATATCTGGGCGGCGGGCGATTGCGCCTCGTTTCCGCATGACGGGCAGCGCTTGCGGCTGGAAAGCGTGCCGAATGCGATCGACATGGCCGAATGTGTCGCCGCGAACATCCTGGGGGCGGACACAGCCTATGTGCCGCAGCCCTGGTTCTGGTCGGATCAATATGACGTCAAGCTGCAGATCGCCGGGCTGAATACCGGCTATGACAGGATCGTCACGCGGCCGGGTGACGGCGCGGGGCATGTCTCGTTCTGGTATTACAAGGGCGACCGGCTGTTGGCGGTCGACGCCATGAACGAGCCGCGCGCCTATATGGTGGGCAAGCGGCTGATCGATGCGGGCACGACGGCCGATCCGGCGCAGGTGGCCGATCCCGCGACCGATCTCAAGGCCTTGCTGCGCGCGTGAGGATCATCGCGGGCGCATTCCGGGGCCGACGGCTGGCCAGTGTGGGCAAGGGCGATGCGGGCGCGCATCTGCGCCCCACCACCGACCGCGTGCGCGAAAGCCTGTTCAACGTGCTGGCGGGCGGGCGGTTTGGCGATCCCTTTGCCGGGGCGCGGGTTCTGGACCTTTTTGCCGGGACCGGCGCGCTGGGGCTGGAGGCCCTGTCGCGCGGGGCCGCCCATGTCACCTTTGTCGATGACGGGCGCGTCGCGGGGCGGCTGATCCGCGAGAACCTGCGGCTGCTGGACTGCGCCGACCGCGCGCGGCTGATCGCGCGGGATGCCACGCGACTGCCGGATACGGATACGCCCTGCTCCTTGGTATTTCTGGACCCCCCCTATGGCAAGGCGCTGGGCGGCAAGGCGCTGGCCGCCGCGCAGGCGGGCGGCTGGCTGGCCCCCGATGCGCTGGTCGTCTGGGAGGAAAGCACCGCGCAGGAACCGCCTGCGGGGTTCACGCTGGAAGACAGCCGCCGCTATGGCGACAGCTGGATCACGATCCTGCGGGCGGGCTGACAGGCGCCTTTGGCGGTCCGATCCTTCGATGGCCCTGGAATGGCAATTGCACTGGTAGATTCACGCAAGGCTGATATCTTCTCATTCAAATGCATGCATGACTGGGAGGTCCATATGTCCATCTTTCACCCCTCGCGCCGCGAGATCCTGAGCCTTGCCGCCGCCGCACCGGCGCTGGCGCTGCCCGCCCTGACCCCGGCAGCCGCGCGGGCGCAGACGCTGGGCGCCCCGGCCGCCGCCAATCCCGCGCATTTCCGGTTTCAGGTGGGTGAGGCCGTGCTGACCGTCGTATCGGACGGGCACCTGGAAATCCCCGCAAACGGGTTGGGCGTGAACGCCGACCCCGAAGAGGTGAAGGCCTTTCTGCAAAGCTATTTCCTGTCGACAGAGACCAATTATTCCCACACCAACCACCTGGTGATCGAAATCGGCGAGTCCAAGGTGCTGGTGGATGTCGGGTCGGGCAACCGCTTTTTGCCGACCGCCGGGCGCCTGATGGACAACCTTGGTTCCGCCGGGATCGACGCGGGCGAGATCACCCATGTGGTCATCACCCACGCGCATCCCGACCACATCTGGGGCATCCGTGACGATTTCGACGAGGCGATCTTTCCCGATGCCGCCTATTTCATCGGCGGGACAGAGCGGGATTACTGGTTGCAGGATGGCCTTGCCTCGACCGTGCCGACGGAGATGCAGCAATTCGTCGTGGGTGCGGTCAACTCGCTCAATGTGGACGGGGCGGATTGGGATCTTGTGGGGGACGGCGCGGAAATCGTGCCGGGGGTGCGGGTGATCGACACGCCGGGACACACCATCGGGCATATGTCGGTGGTGGTGGACTCCGGCGGTCAGCAACTGATCGCCCTGGGTGACAGCATGAACCACGCCTGGATGAGCACCACGCAGCCCGACTG
>JALQUE010000024.1 GCA_023260815.1 Roseovarius sp. | reverse complement strand
GGATCCGGCTGATCAACGCGTTCCGCACCGTTCAGGGCGCCCCCGAGGATGCCCTGCTTGAGGGTGAGCCGTTGATCTGCGACGGGATCGAACTTCCGCTCAAGCATCGCAAGAAGCGGCTGGATCTTGAGGCACGTGGATTGATCAAGGGGGCGCAAGTGATCTATCTGGGACCGGGGAGTAAACCCGGGTTCTCGCGTCTGCATGTGATCGGCGCTGAAGACCCGCGGGTCAGTGCGGCCAGCATCGTGAAGATCGAGAAGCCCGACGAGGAAGAGCCTTTCATCCCCTTTGCGGCCCGCATGGGCGCAACGTTCCTGCATGGCGCGGCTGTCACGATCCACAAGGCGCAAGGGTCGCAATGGCGCGATGTGCAGGTCTTTGCGCCTGATATCTACGCCGCATCGCGCATGGGCCGCACCGAAGCCGGTCAGCCTTTGTGGAAGCGCCTTGCCTATGTGGCGATCACCCGCGCCGAAGAACGGCTGCATTGGGTGGTGCGCAATCGCCTTGCTAAACCGACTGGCCCCTTGCAGATCGATGATCTGCGGGCCGCGCCGGTGCCTCTGCAACTCGAAGCCGAAGGGGAGTCCGAGATATGAAGACCGTCATCGTCACCGGAGCCAGCGCCGGAATCGGCGCGGCCTGCGCCAACGCTTTTCTCGAAGCTGGCTGGCGCGTCGGCTGTTTGGCGCGGCGCGCCGATGCATTGCGCGCCGTGGCCCAGGGACATCCGAACGCCGTGATCCTGCCCTGCGACGTGACCGATGCGCGCGCGGTCGAGGACGCCTTCGACGCCTTCACCGGGCAAGCCGGTCGGCTGGATGTTCTGTTCAACAATGCCGGTGCGTTCGGTCGTGCCGCCCTGATCGACGATCTGAGCCATGAGGAGTGGCACCAGGTTGTCAATGTGAACCTGCACGGCATGTTCAACTGTGCCCGAGCGGCGTTTGCCCGAATGCGTGCGCAGACCCCGCAGGGTGGGCGCATCATCAACAACGGCTCGATCAGCGCCCATGCGCCGCGCGGGCTGTCGGTGGCGTATACCACCACCAAGCACGCGATCACCGGGTTGACCAAATCGCTGTCGCTTGATGGACGGGCGTTCGACATCGCTTGTGGGCAGATCGATATCGGCAATGCCCGCACCGAGCTTCTGGAGGGGATCATCGCGGCCAATCCCGACGACGCCCCGCCGACAATGGATGTGGCTGATGTCGGTCGCGCGGTTCTTCACATGGCCGATCTGCCGCCCGAGGCCAATGTCCAGTTCATGACCCTGATGGCAACGAAAATGCCCTATATCGGTCGCGGCTGACAGGGGCCGCCCGGGGCGTTTGGAAAACCCGCCCTAGCGCCAAAGGAAAAGGGCCTGCACGTCTGCAGGCCCCCGTGACGTTCTTCAGCTGGTCTGGGTCACTTCTTCAAAGCGTCCCGGATTTCCATCAGCAGGTCCAGTTCGGTCGGCCCTGCGGGCGCCTCTTCGGCGGGGGCGGCCTCTTTCTTGGCGGTTGCGTCCTTGGCGCGGTTCACGGCCTTGACCAGAAGAAAGACCACGAAGGCGATGATCAGAAAGTTGATCACGGCCATCACGAAGCGGCCCCAGGCAAAGACGGCGACACCGGCCTCTTCGGCCTCGGTGATCGAGGCAAACTCGCCCGCGCCCAACACGATGTATTGCCCGGCGAAATCGATCCCGCCCATGAACAGGCTGATGATCGGATTGACCAGATCACCCACAAGCGAACCGACAATGGCCGTGAAGGCCGCGCCGATGATGATGCCGACGGCCATGTCCATGACATTGCCCTTGGCGATGAAGTCTTTGAATTCCTGTATCATTCTCACGGTCCCCTTTTTCGTCCCACTCGTTGAACATGGCGTCATTGTTGACGTGGGGGGAACAATAATCTTCATTTTTTGGAAAAAGCGAGACAATGAATGAACGGACAGGCCAAGAGCCTTCAGGTGTGGCGCACTTGCGCCGGGCCGTGTCAGCTTGGCAGGCTGCCTTCCAGAACATATCGCAGGATTTGGACCACCTGTTGGGGCGTGCGCGCCATTGCCAGCGCGGCGGCGTTCACCTCTTTGAGGGCGTGGTCATGTTCGGGGGGCTGCAGGATGATGAGCGACTTGCCAAGCGCACTGGCATAGCCCGCATCAAAGGCCGCGTTCCACTGCTTGTACTTGTCGCCAAAGCGCACAACCACCACATCGGCATCCGCAATCCCCTGGCGGGTGCGGATGGCGTTGACCATCGCGCCCTTGTGGTCATGCCAGTACTTGTCATCCTCGGCGCCAAGGATCGCCACGCCGCAATCGTCGCTTGCCGCATGATCGGTAACCGGGCTGTTGAACGTCACGTTCAGCCCTTTGGCGCCTTCGATGATCTGGTCACGCCAATCGGTGTGGATTTCGCCGGAAAGATATACGTTGAGTGTCATGGTATCCCCTTGGTCCTCACTATCATGCTGTGCGCTAACCTAAAGCGTTTCGCGAAAAACCTGAATCGCATATTTTCGCGAAATGCTGTGCTCGGTGCAATCGGCGCACGCGTTCCGCCTTCAGCTGAAGCCTCAGGTTAAAGGCGGAACGCTTTAGGGCGGCGTACCCTTGCTGTCACCTTACCCGCGCAATTTGCCCCCGGTGGCTTTCTCGACCTTCTCGACGATAGACTTTGACACGGCCTCGATCTCGGCTTCCTTGAGTGTCGCCTCAACCGGCTGAAGTCGCACGGTCATCGCCAGAGATTTCCGGCCCTCGCCCAGACTGCCGCCGATGAACTCGTCAAAGATGCGCACATCGTCGATCAGCGCCTTGTCGGCGCCAGCCGCGGCATTGACCAGCGTCAGCGCTTCGATATCGGCATCCACCACAAAGGCGAAATCCCTCTCGACGGCCTGAAGATCACGGATCGCAAGCGCGCCACGTCCGGTGGTTTTCTTGCGTGGCAGCGGGATGTCCGCAGGGTACAGGGTAAAGGCGACCGCTGGTCCCTTCACATCCATCGCCTCCAGTACGCGGGGATGCAGTTCTCCGAAAACGCCCAGAACCTTCTTGGGACCAAGGCAAATGCGCCCGTGCCGCCCCGGATGGAACCATGCAGGACCGTCGCGCAGGATCTGCACCTTGTCGGGCGCCCCAAGGGCCATCAGCACAGCCTCGGCATCGGCTTTCGCGTCGAACACATCCACCGGGCGCATGGCGCCATGCACATCCTTCGGACCAGTGCGGCCCACCAGCAGGCCGGTCACCTGCAAATGTTGTTCCTCGGGCTCCCCTCCGTGGAAGGCATGGCCCACCTCGAACAGCGCCAGATCCATATGGCCGCGCGCCTGATTGCGGGCTGCCGCCTGCAACAGCCCCGGCAGCAGATCGGGGCGCATATGGCTTAGATCGGAACTGATCGGATTGGCCAGCATCGTCGCGTCATCGCCGCCACCGAACAGCGCGGCGCTTGCGTGGTCTATGAAGCTGTAGGTCACGCATTCGTTGTACCCGCGCGCGGCGGTGGTGCGGCGCGCGATCTGCTCGCGCTTCTGCATCGGTGACAGGATCGGTTTGGGCACGCCGCCTTGCATGCGCGGCAAAGGACGCCCCACCAGTTTCGTCAGTGATGCGATCCGCGCCACCTCTTCCACCAGATCGGCCTCGCCCAGAATGTCGGGGCGCCAGCTGGGCACGTGCGCCATGTCCCCCTCAAGCTTGAAGCCAAGCGCCGTCAGCGTGCGGCGCTGCTCGGCCTCGGGGATGTCCATGCCCACAAGTGATTGCACCCGCTCCGGATCAAGCCGGTAGGCGCGGCTGACATCCGGCACTTTTCCGGCGACCACGACGCTGGAGGCTTCGCCACCGCAAAGATCAAGGATCATCTGCGTGGCCAGATCGATGGCTTCCATGTTGAAGGCCGGATCGATCCCGCGTTCGTTGCGATAGCGCGCGTCCGAATTGATCTTCAGCGCACGGCCCGTCGTGGCGATCTGCACATGATCCCACACGGCGGCTTCCAGAAAGACGTTGACTGTCTCATCGGTGCAGCCCGTGGCAAGCCCGCCCATGATGCCGCCGATGCTTTCGATACCGGCATCGTCGGAAATCACCACCATGCCGGGGCCGAAGGTATAGTCTTTCTCGTCAAGCCCTTTCAGGACCTCGCCGCCTTTGGTGCGATGCACCCTCAGATTGCCCTGCACCTTGTCCGCATCGAACACATGCAGCGGACGGTTGCGATCGAAGGTGAAGAAGTTGGTCACATCCACCAGCGCCGAAATCGGACGCAGACCGATCGCGCGCAACCTGTCCTGCAGCCAGTGCGGCGACGGGCCATTGGTTACGCCCCGGATCAATCGACCGGCAAACACCTCGCAGCCGTTCGCTTGCGTGTCCTCGTCGATGGTCACGGTGAGGGGGCAGGGATAGGCACCCTCCACATGGGCCTGTGGCGCGGGCTTCATGGTGCCAAGCCCCCGTGCCGCCAGGTCCAACGCGATGCCCCGCACACCAAGAGCATCGGGACGGTTGGGGGTGATCGCGATCTCGATCATCGGATCGACCTTGGAGGGGTCGTTCTCGGCCAGCCAGTCGGTGAACCGCTGGCCCACCTCGCCCGAGGGAAGCTCGATGATCCCGTCAT
>JALQUE010000420.1 GCA_023260815.1 Roseovarius sp. | reverse complement strand
TAGCACAGCTTGACCAGCAACCTTTATCTGCTCTTATAATGAATAAAGTAAAAGGTAATATAAAGGTAAACGTCGTAGACGTACCCGGGTTTGGAGCGACTAAGCACGATACTATGGAAGATTTAGCGACAATAACCGGCGCAAAAGCACGGATGTGCGCCGATCCACAAATCTTTGGGTCAGACGCTCGTGCAGCGCATCCGACAGGCGGTCTTCTACCGCGCGAGTTTCGCCGCGCCAATGCGTTTCGTCATCGACCCAGCCTTTTCGCTGCGCAACATACGTCCATGTGCGGATATAGGCGAGACGTTTCGACAATGTGTCAATGTCACCATCGGTCCGGTCGATCCGCTTGACCTGCCGGGCCAGCCAGTCATCCGGGACCCGGCCCAGTTCGTGCAGATCGCAGAAAATCGTCTCGAGCAGACTGGAATGCTCGGCATGGCTGATGCCGCGGAAATCGGGCACCCGGCAGACATCCCACAACAGCCGTACCGACGCGCCATCGCTGGCACGGGCACGCACCATCGCCACCTGCGACAACGACTTGAGCGCGCCAAGGTCATCGGCTTCGCGGGCGCGGGCCAGCCATTGATCCTCGGGCTTCGCCTCCAGCGCCGCGATCAGCGCATCGATATTCGCGAACGGCAGCTTGGAATTACGCCATTCCAGTTTACGAATGGGCGTGAACCGGTGGTCCATGATGGCCCGGGCCACTTCGTCGGACAGATCGGGCGCTTCGCCGGTCACGCCAAAGGTGCCGTGGCTCATCCCGCGACCGGCCCGCCCGGCGATCTGCGCCAATTCGTTGGGGGCAAGCGGACGCATGCGACGGCCATCGAACTTGGACAGCGACGAAAACGCGACGTGGTCGATATCCAGATTGAGGCCCATGCCGATCGCATCCGTGGCCACCAAGTAATCCACGTCCCCGTTTTGATACAACTCCACCTGCGCATTTCGCGTCCGCGGGCTGAGGGCGCCCATCACGACAGCCGCACCACCCTTTTGACGCTTGAGCACCTCGGCGATGGCATAGACATTATCAACGGAAAAGCCCACAATCGCACTTCTTGCAGGCATTTTGCTTATCTTTTTGGAACCTGAATACGCAAGCTGCGACATGCGCTCGCGCCCCAGAAACTCGACTCCCGGAACAAGCGCGGCAATCGCCCCGCGCATGGTGGCCGCCCCAAGAAACTGCGTTTCGCGCAGGCCGCGCATCCGCAGCAGGCGGTCGGTAAAGACATAGCCACGTTCAGGATCGGCACAGAGCTGAATCTCATCTATCGCCACGAAATCGGCGCCCAACCCCTCGGGCATCGCTTCGACGGTGCAGACCCAATATTGCGTGCGCTCGGGTACGATACGTTCCTCGCCGGTGACCAGCGCCACCACGGACGGACCGCGCACCCTGACGATCCGGTCATAAACCTCGCGCGCCAGAAGGCGCAGCGGCAGACCGATGATACCCGTGCGATATCCCAGCATCCGCTCGATCGCGAAATGCGTCTTGCCGGTATTCGTGGGGCCGAGAACCGCAAGGGTTCTTGACTGCTCGGTCATGGCCGTCTCCGTTCAGGTCAGAGGCTGCTGCCGCCGATTTCGGGATCCAGCCGTTCCAAGGCACGGGTTACGGCCTCGTGATGCGGATGTATAGCCAGAACACGGGAAAACGCCTCATGTGCCAGTTCGGGTTTGTTGACCTCTTCGAGGATCACCCCAAGACCGTAGATCGCGTTGAAATGCCGGGGACTGAGGGCCAGAGCCCGTTCGATATCCGCCAGCGCCGGTCCATAGAGCCCTACACGCGAATAGGCGACCGAGCGCATGTGCCAGCCTTCGGCGAAATCCGGCGCATGATCGGTCAGGGCCGTGAAATGCTCGATGGCCGCGACCGAATCACCGGCCTCCAGCGCATCGCGCCCCCGCTTGAGCAACATATCCATCGCCGCCGATCCGGATTGCGCGAATTCATGCTCGATATCGCGGGCGATGCGGCGGGCATCGACGGGCGCATCGGCGTCGCTCAAAGCGTCGAACAGCGTATCGAGACGGCCGGTGTCTTGCCCCGCTGCAGGTAGGGAAAACATGACTACTACAGCAAATGCCGCGACGATACGGTTGAGGGGTGGGTATAATGCGCTCATAACGAGTCTGAATGTAGCAAGTGCAAACGGGTTTCACACCCCCTGATGCACAAATCGGAAGGAAGCGTTAAAATGAGCGAAATCATCAACACGGCAGTTGCTGCACTGAGTGCGAAGATGGGCAGCGATTTCGATGGATCCGCCAAGTTCATGATCGAAGGCGAAGGCGCGATAATGATTGACGAAAACGGTGTTCGCGCCGCTGACGAAGACGCCGATGTGACGCTGACCGCCAGCGCCGATACGTTCGAGTCCATCCTCGAAGGGGATCTGGACCCGACCGCCGCCTTCATGAGTGGAAAACTGACCGTAGACGGGGATATGGGCATGGCCATGAAGCTGGGAAGCCTGCTCGCCTGATGGAACATGCGCCGTTTTTCGCCGATGTGGCTGACGGGCCGGAAAACGGCGCGGCCTGGTGGCAGGCCGCGCCCGATGGCGTCCGGGTGCGGGTCGGGGCTTGGCGCGGCGCGTCTGATCGTGGCACGGTCCTGCTGTTTCCGGGACGCACGGAATACATCGAGAAATACGGCCGCGCGGCACGCGATTTCGCGCAGCGGGGCTATGCGACCCTAACGATCGACTGGCGCGGTCAGGGGCTTTCGGATCGTCTGACCGGGGATATCATGTCCGGGCATGTCGGGGTGTTCTCGGATTATCAACAGGACGTAGCCGTTATGGTTGCCACCGCCGAGGCGCTGGACATGCCGAAACCGTGGCACCTGCTGGCGCATTCCATGGGCGGTTGTATCGGGCTGAGGGCGGTAATCGACGGGTTGCCCGTCCAAAGCTGTGCTTTCTCGGGTCCGATGTGGGGGATCCAGATGGCCAAGTCCCTGCGCCCGCTTGCGTGGTCGCTGTCGTTCGGTGTGCGGCATGTCGGGCTGGGCCATATCTATGCCCCCGGCACGGACCCGGAAAACTATGTCCTGACCGAGCCATTCGAGACGAACAAGCTGACTGGCTGCCCCAACATGTATCAATACATGATCGATCAGGCGCTGGCCTATCCCGAACTGGGGCTTGGCGGCCCCAGCCTGCAATGGCTCTATGAGGCGCTCAGAGAAACCCGCGCGCTATCATCGCACCCATCGCCCCAGATGCCCTGCATGACCGTGTTGGGCACGAAAGAGGAAATCGTCTGCCCCCGACGGATCGAGCAGCGCATCTCGAATTGGCCGGGTGCGCGGCTGGAACTGGTGCAGGATGGCCGCCACGAAGTGCTTATGGACACACCCGAAATGCGCGCCCCGGTTTTCGACATCATGTGCGAGATGTTCGACACCGCGCCGCCAGCAGGCCCGACGCAGGCCTCTAGGGATCGCGCGCAACGGTCTGCCGCTGCGTCCCCAGCCCGTCAATCCTGAGCTCCATCTCGTCGCCCTCGGTCAGGAACCGCTTGGGCGTCATCCCCATGCCAACGCCGGGTGGCGTGCCGGTGGCGATGACATCACCGGGCTGAAGGCTCATCATTTCGGTCAGATGGGCGATGATCTTGGCCACGCTGAAGATCATCGTGCCGGTATGGCCGGTCTGCATCCGGTCGCCATTCAGATCCAGTGACAGGTTCAGATCCTGCGGATCGCCCACCTCGTCCGGGGTCACCAGCCACGGGCCGATCGGCCCGAACGTGTCGCAGCTTTTGCCCTTGGTCCATTGGCCCGAGCGCTTGGCCTGAAATGTCCGTTCCGACACGTCGTTGACGATGCAATACCCGGCCACATACTCAAGCGCATCCGACTCACTGACATATTTGGCCGGTTTGCCGATCACCACGCCCAATTCCACCTCCCAGTCCGAATGCTGCGAGCCGCGCGGCAGACTGACCGTGTCATTCGGCCCGATGATCGACGATGTGGCCTTCATGAACACGATTGGGTGGTCCGGCGGCGCCATCCCGGTTTCGGCGGCGTGATCCAGATAATTCAGACCGATCCCGATGAATTTGCCGATCCGCCCGACCGGTGGGCCAAGACGGGGTGACCCCTCGACCAGAGGCAGGCCTTCAGGATCGATCTGCGGCAGGTTGGCCAGCACGTCGCCCGCGATATCCGGCATCACACCCGACAGGTCACGCAAGCGGCCCTCGGAATCCAGCATGCCGGGGCGTTCCTGCCCGGCCTCTCCATATCTTGCAAACCGCATGCGATGTCCCCCGGTTCTTGTGTGTCGCGCGCAGGATAGCTGCTGGTTATCTGGGTGCAAGTGGCTGGAATCGCGGCGGCAAAACCCTATCCTTGACGGCATGGTTCTGGAATTCAAACCTCAGGGGATCTACTGCCCCGCCGGCGACTTCTTCATCGATCCGTGGTCACCGGTTGACCGGGCGCTGATCACGCATGGCCATGCCGATCACGCCCGCCCCGGCCACGCGCGCTATCTTGCCACGGACAGTGCAGCGCCGGTGATGCGCCACCGGCTTGGCGATATCAGGCTCGACACCCTGCGCTATGGCGAGACACGCCGGATCGGCGGGGCAAGCGTGTCGTTCCATCCGGCGGGACATGTCCCCGGATCGGCCCAGATACGGGTCGAGGTGGCGGGCGAGGTCTGGGTCGTATCCGGCGATTACAAAACCACCCCCGACCGCCTGTGCGAACCGTTCGAGCCGGTGCGCTGCCACGGTTTCGTCACCGAATGCACCTTTGGCCTGCCGGTCTTCGACTGGGCGCCCGAGGCGCAGGTCGCGGCCGATCTGAACCACTGGTGGGCCGGCAACGCCGCCGAAGGGCGGCTCAGTCTGCTGGGGGCCTACGCGCTTGGCAAGGCGCAGCGCGTCCTGTCGCTGCTTGATCCGTCCATCGGCCCGATCCTGACCCATGGCGCGGTGGAAAACACCAACGCCATTCTGCGCGCGCAGGGATTTGCCCTGCCCGCCACAATCCCCGTAAACCCCGATACAGACCCCCGCGCATATCCCGGCGCGCTGGTGCTGGCGCCGCCCGGCGCGCTTGGCTCCAATTGGGCGCGGCGGTTTGGTCCGGCCTCGACCGGCTTTGCCAGCGGATGGATGCGCTTGCGCGGTGTGCGCCGGCGGCGTGCGGCGGACCGGGGCTTTGTGATCTCGGACCATGCGGACTGGGCCGGGCTGAACAGTGCGATTGCCGAAACCGGAGCGGAAAACATATATGTCACGCATGGTTACACGGACATCTTTGCGCGTTGGCTGAACGATCAGGGCTATCGCGCGCAAATCGTCCCGACCGAGTTCACGGGCGAAACGCTGGATGAGGCGGACAGCACATGAAACGGTTCACCGCCCTTTATGCCACGATCGACCAGACCACCAAGACCTCGCGCAAGGTGACGGCACTGGCCGAGTATTTCCGCACCGCCCCCGAAGAGGACCGGCTCTGGACGGTGGCGCTGTTTTCCGGTCGCAGACCCCGGCGCGCAGTCACCACCACACGGCTCAAGGACTGGGCCGCCGAACGAGCCGGCATTCCGCTTTGGCTGTTCGAGGAAAGCTACCCCATCGTCGGCGATCTGGCCGAGACCATCGCACTGGTCCTGCCTGCGCCCACCGCCGATCACACCAACAGCCTGACCGACTGGATCACACGGCTGCGGGCGCTGGATGATGCAGACGACGCCACGCGCAAAACCGCCGTTCTGGACGCATGGAACCGGATGGAGGCGACCGAGCGGCTGGTTTTCAACAAGCTGCTGACCGGCGGGTTCCGGGTGGGGGTCAGCCGCAAGCTGATGACCCGGGCCCTGGCGCAAGCCACCGGGCACGACGAGGCCGATCTGGCGCACCGCCTGATGGGGGACTGGACGCCCGACACGACCACCTACCGCGATCTGATCGAGGCGCCAGACGCCGTGGCCCAAGCTTCGCGGCCCTATCCGTTCTGCCTTGCGCATGGATTGGACGGGGCTGTGCCGGACACGCTTGAGCCTAGCGGCGACTGGTACGCGGAGTGGAAATGGGATGGCATCCGGGGACAGGTGATCGCGCGGGCCGGAGAGGTGTTCGTCTGGTCGCGCGGCGAAGAGCTGATGACGGACCGGTTCCCCGAATTTGCAGGTCTGGCGCAGATGCTGCCCGATGGCACCGTTCTGGATGGTGAAATCCTGCCCTTCGATGGCGAAAATCCACTTCCTTTCAACGCCTTGCAAAAGCGACTTGGGCGCAAGACCGTCCCCGCCAAACTGCTGCGCGAAGCGCCGGTTGTCCTGCTGGCCTATGACCTGCTGGAAGAGGGCGGACAAGACCTGCGCGCGCTGCCTTTTGCGGATCGTCGCGCAAGGATGGACAGGCTGCTTGCCACCATACCCCAAGACACCCCCATCCGCCCCTCACCGCTTGTGGCCCATGACACATGGGCCGATCTGGCCCGGTTGCGCGCCACCTCCCGCGACAGGCGGGCCGAGGGTCTGATGCTCAAGCGGCGCGACAGCCCCTATCACGCGGGTCGAAAAAAGGGCGACTGGTGGAAATGGAAACTGGATCCGCTGACCCTGGACGCGGTGATGATCTATGCGCAGCAGGGCCACGGGCGGCGCGCCAACCTGTTCACCGATTTCACCTTTGCGGTCTGGGACGGCAACGACCTGGTGCCGTTCACCAAGGCCTATTCCGGGCTGACCGATGCCGAGTTCCGGCAGATCACCGCATGGGTGCGCAAGAACACCCTGCAACGCTTTGGCCCGGTCCGTCAGGTGCGCCCGGATCATGTGTTCGAGATCGCGTTCGAGGGCATCGCCCCCTCACCCCGGCACAAATCGGGCGTGGCCTTGCGATTTCCCAGAATGAAACGCTGGCGGCACGACAAGCCCGTGCAGGAGGCGAACACGCTGGCGGATCTCAAAGAGATGCTGGCCCAATACGGATGAAGGCTTGAGCCGCCCTGCCCCGCACCATATGTCTGGACTTCGAGAAAAAAGGAGATTTCCGCATGTTCCATCTGCCCTTGCCCGCCCATGATGCCAATGCCGGTTCCGGCGACGACCATCTGGGGCGTTTGCCGGAATGGGACCTGACGGATCTCTATGCCAGCCCCGATGCTCCCGCGCTCAAGCGGGATCTGGACTGGCTGGAAAAGGCCTGTGCCGATTTCGCCGCCGATTACGAAGGCAAGCTGGCCGATCTGGATGCGGCGGGGATGCTGAACTGCCTCAAGCGGGACGAGAAGATCAGCAATATCGCCGGGCGGATCATGTCATTTGCCGTGCTGCGCTATCAGCAGCAGACAACCGATGGAGATCGCGCCAAGTTTCTGTCGGATTGTCAGGAAAAGGTGACCACCTACACCACGCCGCTGGTGTTCTTCACGCTGGAACTGAACCGGCTTGAGGAAGACGCGCTGAACGGCCTTTATGATGCGAGTGCTGAACTTGCGCGCTACAAGCCCGTGCTGGACCGTATCCGCGCGATGAAACCTTACCAACTGTCTGATGAGCTTGAGAAATTCCTGCATGATATGGGCGTTGTCGGCGATGCCTGGGAACGGCTGTTCGACGAGACGATCTCGGGCCTGAGCTTTACCGTGGATGGTGAGGAGTTGGGCATTGAGTCCACCCTCAACCTGCTGACCGATCAGGATCGCAGCCAGCGCGAGGCGGCAGCGCGGGAACTGGCGCGGGTGTTCGGCGCCAATATCCGGACCTTTGCCCGGGTCCACAACACCAGCGCCAAGGAAAAGGAAGTTGTCGACCGCTGGCGCGGCATGCCCACGCCGCAAACCGGGCGGCATCTGGCCAATGATGTAGAGCCCGAGGTGGTCGAGGCGCTGCGCGATGCGGTGGTCAACGCCTATCCCAAGCTGAGCCACCGGTATTATGAACTCAAGCGCAAATGGCTGGGGCTGGACGTGATGCAGGTCTGGGACCGCAATGCGCCGCTGCCGATCGAAGACAAGAAGATCATGGACTGGACCAGCGCCCGCGACATCGTGATGGAGGCC
>JALQUE010000414.1 GCA_023260815.1 Roseovarius sp. | reverse complement strand
GAGCCGAAAGAGGGCGACACGATCTGGATGGGCGCCTGCGACAGCGACGGCACCGTGGTCAGCTTCATTCAATCGGTGTTCTGGGAATTCGGCTCTGGCCTGACCTGCCCCGACACGGGCGTGTTCTTCCAGAATCGCGGCGCGGGCTTCTCTCTGGCGCCCGGCCCGAACCAGCTTGCGCCGGGCAAACGGCCCTTCCACACGCTCAACCCCGCCCTGGCCAAACTGGCCGATGGCCGGGTGATGGCCTACGGCACGATGGGCGGCGAGGGCCAGCCTCAGACGCAATCCGCCGTGTTCACCCGCTATGCCCAGTTCGGCATGGACCTGCAGGCGGCGGTCACCGCGCCGCGCTGGCTTCTGGGCAAGACATGGGGACAGGACACCACCAGCCTCAAGCTCGAAGACCGCTTCGATCCCGCGCTTGTCGCCCGACTGCGCGACGCGGGCCACGACGTCGAGATGATCGCCCCCTATTCCGATCTTGCCGGCCATGCGGGCGCGGTGGTGCGCCACGCCTCGGGCCTGATCGAAGCGGCCAGCGATCCCCGATCCGACGGCGCGGCAATAACCGACTGACCCGGCAGGCCGGCCCGTCACAACCGTTCCCGCCGCGCCGCCCACGGACAGCCCCCACCGGCTTGGGTCACGCTCGCCCCCATGCCCCCGACACGCGCAACCCCCGAAAGGCCCAAGGCGCGCCCCCGATCCGCCAAGGCGCGTCCACCTGCAATGTCACCGTTCCCAAAATACTCACTATCGCGCCGGCGCCGGCATCCTCCCGGTCTCACCCACGACTTTTCTTGTCGCAGATGCTGGGCAGAACGCCCTGACCTTGTGCAAGACATGACAGATGCCGGTGTTTTCCGGGATGGATCACACCCTGTCCGCAACACTATCCCCGCTGGACTCATGTCAGCCGCCATGGTCCAGAAAAGACCGCGTCGGCCCATCGGCCGGGCCGTGATGATCCCGTGCGCCTCGCGTGCGGACGGGTTCACCGGTCTCTTGGGTTTGTCGATCCGTTTCGGGATGACGGCCTCACCAGCCTGAAGCGTCCCGCCTTTACCATGAGCGTGCCACGCGGGACCTCAGCACGGCATGTCGCGAAAATCCAAGGTCCGGGGTTTTCGCGAAACGCTTCGATGCAAGGGCTTTGCCCGTTATCCTGATCGGGCTGACCCTGCTGGCCGTGGCGCTCAAATCGGGCGGTGACCGCGGCGACAGGCGCGACAAGGGGCGTCAGCGGTTCCCGACGCTCGCAGTCATCACGAGGGGCCGTCTGGCGGCCACCGTTTTCTTCATGTGCGGTGGTCTGATGCCCTTGATGCCGCCAGTCGCTGGCGCCGCCCGGACCACTGGAGGGGCTGTCTCCTGGCCGCCTCGGTCAGGTGGTCCTTATGTCCGACCGCCTTCTGGCCGTCTTGAAGATCGACGTCTCAGCCTCCTCCGCCAGCCCCTTTGCCATCCGCGCGATGCAGCCCAAGCCTCAGGCGGATGGGGTGGGCCAGATACATCAGACGGCAATGCCCCCACCCCGATCACCCGCATTTGGAATGCCCGCAGCTGGCGCAGGTCATGCAGCCTTCGATCATCCGCATGTCGTATCCACCGCAGGCCGGGCAGCTTGGTCCACGCGGCGCGTCGAAATTCACCACCTTTTGCGTCGGGTCCGACTTGAGGCCAAGCCCCTCGCCCTCGAGGAACCCGATCGAGATCATGTGCTGCTCCAGGATGCCCCCGATCGCCGCAAGGATCGACGGGATATACTTGCCCTGCATCCACGCGCCGCCGCGCGGATCGAACACCGCTTTCAGCTCCTCGACCACGAAACTCACGTCGCCCCCGCGCCGGAACACCGCCGAGATCATCCGCGTCAGCGCCACGGTCCAGGCGAAATGCTCCATGTTCTTCGAGTTGATGAACACCTCGAAGGGCCGCCGATGGCCATGCAGCACGATATCGTTCACCGTGATATAGATCGCATGGTTGCTGTCGGGCCATTTCAGCTTGTAGGTCGCGCCCTCAAGCTCGGTGGGCCGGTCCAGCGGCTCGGACATATAGACGATCTCTCCGCCCTCCTGGGGCATCTGTCCGCCGGCCTCTCCGGGGGCCGCGTCGCTGGTCTCCGACACGCTCAGCACGCTGCCCGTCACGTCATTGGGCCGATAGGTGGTGCAGCCCTTGCAGCCCGTCTCGTAGGCTTGCATATAGACATCCTTGAACGCCTCGAACCCGATATCGGCGGGGCAGTTGATCGTCTTGGAAATGCTGCTGTCCACCCAACGCTGTGCGGCGGCCTGCATCTTGACGTGATCTTCGGGCGCCAGCGTCTGCGCGTTCACGAAATACTCCGGCAACTCGACATCGCCGAACGTTTCGCGCCACATCTGCACGGCATAGTCCACCACCTCCTCCTCGGTGCGGCTGCCATCCTTCTGCAACACCTTGCGGGTGTAGGAATAGGCAAAGACCGGCTCGATCCCCGAACTCACATTGCCCGCATAAAGGCTGATCGTCCCCGTCGGCGCGATCGAGGTCAGAAGCGCGTTGCGAATACCATGCTCGGCGATCGCTTCGCGCACATCGTCATCCATCCCCCGCATGTTCCCCGAGGCCAGGAACGCCCCGGCATCGAACAACGGAAACGGCCCCTTCTCGCGGGCCAGATCGACACTCGCCAGATAGGCCGCGCGCGCGATCTGGTGCAGCCACGCCTCGGTCTGCGCCACCGCCTCGTCGCTGCCATAGCGCAAGCCCACCATCAACAGCGCATCCGCCAGCCCGGTGACCCCCAGCCCGATCCGCCGCTTGGCCTCGGCCTCGCGGGCCTGCGCCTCCAGCGGAAAGCGGCTGGCATCCACCACGTTGTCCATCATCCGCACCGCCACGGCCACCAGATCGTCCAGCGCCGCCACATCCAGTGCCGCCGCCTCTCCGAACGGGTCCGTCACCAGCCGCGCCATGTTGATCGACCCCAGCAGACAGGCGCCATAGGGCGGCAAGGGCTGCTCGCCGCACGGGTTGGTGGCCGAAATCGTCTCGCAGTAATTCAGGTTGTTGGCCGCATTGATCCGGTCGATGAAGATCACGCCCGGCTCGGCGTAATCATAGGTCGCCTGCATGATCCGGTTCCACAGATCGCGCGCCTGCACGGTGTGATAGACCTTGCCGCCGAACGCCAATTCCCACGGCCCATCGGCCTTGACCGCCTCCATGAAATCATCCGTCACCAGCACCGACAAGTTGAACATCCGCAGCCGGGCGGCATCCGCCTTGGCGGCGATGAAATCCTCGAT
>JALQUE010000314.1 GCA_023260815.1 Roseovarius sp. | reverse complement strand
TCGAGAACCACGTTGCGGCCTTTGGGGCCGAGGGTCACCTTGACCGCGTCGGCCAGGATGTTGACGCCGCGCAGCAGCTTGTTGCGGGCATCGGTGTTGAATTTGACGTCTTTTGCAGACATGTCGATCTCTCCTGACTATCAGTTCAGTATTTTTCGGTGAAAGCGGATCAGGCCATAATGCCCAGGATGTCGCTTTCCTTCATGATCAGCAGCTCTTCACCGTCGAGGGTGATTTCCGTGCCCGACCACTTGCCGAACAGAACCTTGTCGCCGGCCTTGACGGCCATTTCGATCAGTTCGCCACTTTCTTTGCGGGCGCCTTCACCGATGGCGACGATTTCACCCTCCTGGGGCTTTTCTTTCGCGCTTTCGGGGATGATCAGCCCGCCTGCGGTTTTCTCTTCGCTTTCAACGCGGCGGACGAGCACACGATCGTGCAGCGGTTTGAATGCCATGTCTTTGGCTCCTTGGCTCAAAGTTATTACCTGATGGACCCTCAAGGGGTCGTTAGCACTCACCCTGTTCGAGTGCTAACGGCGGATAGGTAAGGAGTTGCCAAGAGCCTGTCAACGCCCCGCCGCGCATTTTTTTGCACCCTGCCGGATTGCCACCCGTGCCAGGCGCCACCAAAGCGTTTCGCGAAAAACCCGGATCACGGATTTTCGCGACATGCCGTGCGCCGTTCCATCGTTGCACGCGGTCCGCCTTTAGATGATGTTCAGGATAAAGGCGGGCTGCTTCAGCTGTCCGCAAACCCCTTGTCGGAGGCTTGTCCCGTGTCACGTATCCTGTTCGCCCTGCTGCTGTTTCTGGCCCCGATGACTGCTGCCGCGCAAGCCACGCAGTGCGATGGCACCGACCTGATCGCGGCCCTGCCCGAGCCGATACGCGCCGATCTGCACACCGAGGCCGCCGCGATGCCCTACCCGCAAGGGCTGTTGTGGCGCGCGACGCGGGGCGAGACCGAGATCACGCTGTTCGGCACCTATCATTTCCCGCATCAGGCGACGGGCGCGCATCTTGACGCCCTGCGCCCGCTGATCGCCGGGGCCGAGGCTGTCTATCTGGAAATCTCGAATGCCGATCAGGACGCGATGCAGGAGGCGCTGGCCGACGACCCGTCGCTGATGTTCATCACCGAAGGCGCCACCCTGCCCGATCTGCTGGGAGAAGAGGACTGGGCGCTCTTTGCCGAGGAAATGCGCGCCCGCGCCATCCCGCCGTTTTTCGCGGCAAGGTTCAAGCCGGTCTGGGCGGCGATGATGCTGGGGATCGGCCCCTGCGAGGCGCGCAACGGCGCGATGGACGGGGACGGGATCGACCATCTGATCGGTCTGCACGCCGCCGAGCTGGGCAATCCGTCACGCTCGCTTGAAGATTTCCGAACGCTGATGGGGATGCTGGATGGCTTCGAGATGGAGGAGCAGCTGGACATGATCCGGCTGTTCTTTGCCTGGACGGGCAGCCCGGACGACATGGCCTATACCCTGCGCCAAAGGTATCTGAGCGAGGAAATCGCGCTGATCTGGACGTATTCGCGGCTGGTGTCGCTGGAGTTCGGGGATGACAGCGCGGCGCAGGATTTCGAGCAGTTCGAGGAGATCCTGCTGACCCGGCGCAACACCGACTGGATCGACGTGCTGACCGCAGCCCCCGAACGGCGGCTGTTCGTGGCGGCGGGGGCGGCGCATCTGCCGGGCGACACAGGGGTGTTGCGCCTGCTGGAAAACGAAGGGTTCACGATCGAGCGTCTGCCGTTCGATCCGTGACCATGGCGACCTCGGCCAGCCCTGCATCGCTGAGCGTGTAGACGCCCCGCGCCACGCGGGCGAACCAACCGTGATGATTGTCGGCCATGATCCGCGTCGCGCGCCCCACGCCGGTCGCACGCGCCACCGCCGCGCCCTGCAACGGGCCATGCGCCGCCAGATGCGCGGCACAGCGCAGCGCGTCCTGCCGGTAGGCGGTCATCACCTGCCCACGCGTGCCGCCCGTGTTGGGATCACCCTCACGCGCGGCGAATTCGCCCAGAAGGGCGGCGCGGCGACGGGTGGACCGGCGCGGCACAAAGGGTGCCGGATCGCAATGCAGCTGGACAAAGCCATCGTCGGCGCGCACGCTGAGCACGCCCAGCCCAAGGCGGCGGCACAGCCCCAGATTGCCCTTGAACGCCCGCCAGCCTGCCCGCCCCCGCCAGCGCGGCACGGCGACATAGACACAGTCGGTGATCGCCTGACGGGCCACGGCCTGTTGCAGAAGGGTCAGCGAAAAGCCGGTTTTCAACTCGACCACCACAGGCTCGGCACCGTCGCGCAGGGCCAGAACGTCAGCCGCGCCCACCTCGGCCTTGACGGTATAGCCAAGCGCTTCAAGCCATGTCTTGACGGGCGGATACAGCGCGGTTTCGGCGGGTTTGCTCATCCGTGCAAAATGGCCGCAACGCGGATGGGTGACAAGCCCGCCCTGCCCTCATATAAGGCGCGCAACTCCGATCCAAACCCGTAAGGACAGTGACAATGACGACGCTTGTTTTCGGCCATAAATCTCCTGACACCGATTCCACCGGATCGCCGATCCTGTGGGCGTGGTATCTGAGCGAGGTGACAGGCACCGACGCCGAGCCGGTTCTTCTGGGCGAGCCGAACACCGAGGCCGCCTTCATGCTGGAGCGCTGGTCGCTGCCCAAGCCGCGCATCATCACCGATGTCGAGGCCGGCCAGCCCTGCGTGATCGTGGATACCAACAACCCCGCCGAATTGCCCAGCACCATCAACGAGGCCGATATTCAGGGCATCATCGACCATCACAAGCTGGTGGGCGGGCTGGAAACCAAGGGTCCGATCGAGATCCGTATCGAGCCGCTGGCCTGCACCGCCACCATCATGTTCAAGATGATCGGCAAGGATC